>NZ_JALNUM010000149.1:0-13321 GCF_026540795.1 Methylobacterium sp. GC_Met_2 | reverse complement strand
AGGGCGTAATCCACGAAGGTTCGCGCCCACGGCGCCGGCTTGGACAGGGTCATGGCTTCCAGGGATAGGTATCCGGTGTCGACCCGCGAAGTCCTGCCGGAGAAGCGAAACAGACTTGCCGCGGCGGCCCGATCCTTCGGTTGCTGAGGCTGTCCGATTCGCGGCAGATCTGTACACCGGTCCCGCCTCGAATTCACGAAGCCCCGTGCGCAGGAAGCCCACCCCGTCATGAATCCGTTCCTGCTCCTCGGCCTCGCCATCGGCGCGGAGGTCACCGCCACCCTCGCGTTGAAGGCCGCCGACGGCCTGACCCGGCCGATCCCGACGCTGATCGTGGCCCTCGGCTACGGGACCGCCCTGTGGCTGATGTCGACCAGCATGGACATGCTGCCGATCGGGGTCGTCTACGCGATCTGGTCCGGAATCGGCATGATCGGCGCCGCGATCGGTGGCGCGTGGCTCTACGGCGAATCGGTGAGCCCGACGATGCTGGTGGGCATCGCGGTGATCACCGTCGGCGTGACCATCCTGGCGGCCGGCCAGGGCCAGCACTGAGAGCTATCCTCGGGTTCCGACGCCAAGGCCCCCGTCCCGGACGCCTGGACCGCGCGTGGCCCGACGGGCGTTTCAAGCCGTGGCCGCGGCTGGCCGCGCCATCGAGCGAGACGCGGTTCGGCGAGTTGACCTGCATCGCCATGCAAACAGCGGCCAGGCTTGACTGTAGATGCAGATCTGAAAGTTCAGAGCTCTAACATTCGGCGCCTTTATCAGTCATTGGGAACTGTATTGCCCGTAACGATTTATGCCCACCGCAGGTATGGATAATCTTCGGTGAAGGCCATGATCGGGTCGGTTGGCCAAAAACGCTGTCGGCTGGCGCATATGCTGCTTGCCGTCTCCGCATCCCTCGTACCCAACCTCGGGATCGGCCGAGCTGAGGCGGCAGAGGCTTGGGGCCAAGAGTCCGTCGATCGCTCGGCCGGTCTGAAGCGCCCAGTACCCGTCTTCACGTATCGCCAGTTCACGACGAAGTTGCCGCCGCTTGCACCGACACCCGATAGGGCCGGTCACGCCGAAGCCACGTCGTTTGATCCGTCGGGGAGGCCGTCCGTGCCGGAACCGGATCCCGTGCTCGGCCAAGCCCGGGCGGACGGGCAAGATCGGGCGGACGGGCAAGATCGGGCGGACGGGCAAGATCGGGCGGACAGGCAAGACCAGGCGGACAGGATGGGCCATACCGACCCAGCCACCGAGATTGCCCCAGCGCGGACGGATCTCCCGGCCGTTCAACGCGGCCAGGACGCTTCAGCCTCCGACGGGTCGCAATCTGCAGCGGCAGGCACGGACCGGCCGCGTCAGACCGGATCGACCGACGAACAGCATGCCGATGCCGGCAAAACCACGCTGATCGGGAGCGGCCGGGCGAGTTGGTATCAGCACAAAGGTAAGACGGCGAGCGGTGAGATCTACAATCCCGACAGGCTGACGGCCGCGCATCACACGTTGCCCTTCGGCACGTTGCTCAAGGTCGTCAACAAGGCCAATGGCCGATCGGTCACCGTGAAGATCACCGATCGTACCAATGAGCGCACCAAGATAAAGCGCAAGTACGCCATCGATCTGTCCCGCGCGAGCGCCCGGAAGATCGGCCTCGACGGAATCGGGCAAGTTGCCTTGTACAAGGTCGATTGATGCGGCCCGATGGCTTGGGCCGGTTACCCGGCCGGCGCGCAGGTCGTTCGTCTCCACCCGACCGTCCTGCACCGCCGGGGCCGCGGTTCAGAACCGCCCGGCGATGGTGAGCCGCACCGCCGTGGGCTCGACAGGATGGAACACGCGGTCGATCAGCCCCTCGGCCGGCTCGCCGGGCAGGCGCGAGACGTACGCGTAGGTGATCTGGTCGGACTTGCTGTTCGTCAGGTTGAGCACATCCAGGGACACGCTGACGCCGTTCTCGAAGGCGTAGCCGATTCGGCCGTTGAAGAGCGCGGTCTGACGCGAGCGGATCGAATTGTCTTCGATCAGCGGGCGCGGTCCGAAGTAGCGGAAGCGGAGCGACCCGAACCAACCCAGCGGCTCGCCGAACGTGACGCCCGCCGACGCGATGGTGGTGGGGGCCTCCGGGACCCGGTTGCCCACGGGATCGTCGTCCGAGAAGCGGGCATTGGTGATCGTCAGATCACCTTCGAGCGACAGCCAGGGCGTCACCGCGTAACGGTTGGTCCATTCCACACCGAAGCGCCGGGTCGGGCGGCTCGGCTCCGTGGTGCCGGTGTCGCCCTGGAACAGGTTCTCGGAGGCGAAATCGAGCCGGAACAGGGCGAGGCTCGTCGTGAGCCCGGCGATCGAGCGGTTGCGCAGGCCGATCTCGTAGCCGGTCGAGGGCACCAGGAACGGCGAGCGGGTGGTGTTGAACAGCGACGATGTCGGATCGATCGTGGCGGTCACGCCGCGCACGTCGTTCGAGTGGAAGCCGCCGCCGTAATTCGCGTAGAGCTCGGTGTCGAACCACGGCCCCAGCGTCAGGCCGAGCTTCGGGTTGACGATCCCGTCGCGGGCGCGGCCGGAATTGGCCGGCGTGTCGGAGACGACTCGGGCAGAGTACCCATCGGCCCGGAAGCCGAGGCTGGTGCGCAGCCAGTCGGTCCAGCGCACGCGGTTGTCGGCGTAGAAGGCCCCGCTGGTCTCCAGCACCCGGTCGTCGAGCACGCCGGAGCGGTACTGCCGGTTCATCGTGTTGAACAGGCCGACCCGGATCGAATCCGTGCGGGTCTGGACGCCGATCTCGTTCTCCATCGGCATCCCGAACAGGTCGCCCTGGAAGATGTGCAGCGCCTCGCCGCCGCCGATGATCCGCTTATCGAGTTGGTGAAACTGATCGCCGTTGACCGGGTCGTTGAGGAAGTCGGTGAAGTCGTTGAACAGGTTGAGCTGCGAGCGGATCACGTAGGCGGAGACCCGGGTGATGCCGGTATCGTCCGTCGCGCTGAACCGGCCCGACAGGGAGAACCGTGAGGTGTCGCCGCCATCGGTCGGGTTGAGCGTGCCGTAGCGGCCGATCAGCCCCGATACGACGGCGCGTTCGGGGATCTGGTTGGTGGCGGTCCACCGCGCCGCGTAGGCCATGCCGGTGACCGAGAACCCGTCCAGCGCCGTTCCCTGGCTGTAACGGGCGACCGTGCTGATCTTGCGCAACGCATCCGGCACGGTCCAGGGCCCGTCATAGACCTGCGCATCGGCGGCGACGAGGAGATTGCCCTCCCCGAGCGGGGCCGAGGCGATACTCAGCGCGCGCTTGTAGCCGAACGCGCCGATCGAGGTGAGCGCGAGGTTCTTCTGCACGCTGTCGAGATAGTCGATCCGCACCGAGCCCGCGGAAGCGAAGTCGCCGTCGCGCACGAAGTACGGTCCCTTGTGGAATTCCACCGCGCCGACGAGCTCGGGGATCAGGAAGTTGATGTCGGCGTAGCCCTGGCCGTGGGCGTGAGTGCGCATGTTGAGCGGCATGCCGTCGAGGAACAGGGCGATGTCGGTGCCATGATCGAGGTTGAAGCCGCGCAGGAAGAACTGGTTGGCCTTCCCCTCCCCGCTATGCTGGGTGACGATCAGGCCGGGGACCTCCTCCAGCACCTCGCCGGGACGGGTCACCGGTCGGCTGTTGAGCTGCGCCCCGGTGATGAGGCCGGCGCTGGCCGAATCCACCGTGAGCAGCGGCCCGCCGATGCCGGTCACGCCACCGAGGGTGCCGGCATTCGCGGCCGGACCGCCGGTCGGAATAGGCGCGGCACCTTCGGCCGTGACCGAGATTTCGTCGAGCCGCGCCTCGGCGGCGGCCTGCGGACGTGCCGGTTCTTGGGCCGCGGCCGTTGCGATCAGGGCCGCCGACGCGGCGAGGACGAGGAGGGGCGGCGCAGAGCGCACGGATGGACGGGGCACGGGACCTCGGGTGGCGGCAGTGGCACGTCACCGCGAACGAGGCCGCGCCGGCTGCAACGGCAGCCGTCTTGGCATCCCCCGGAACACCCCGTCCGATGGACCTCGCGTGTGACCACGGCTGACGGCAGGTCTCCTGGCTCGCGGGTCGTCGCCCTCCCGTCGTCTTCCCGGGCGAGGCTGCCCAGTGACGTGGTGACGAGAGGACTCACCGCTTACAGTTGCGGGGGCAGCCGCGGTTTAGGGCAAGCCCGCACCGCGTTCCCTTTTGATCCCCGAGGGGAACCGTCGCGGCGAGCATCCGCCGGATACGGAGCCGACGTCAACACGACCGGGCCGGTTGTCCGCCCCTGTGGTCTTCCGGCGACGGTCCCACCGGACGCGTCGCGCCGGGCTCGCCTGCCACATCCTCGCCGCGAAGGTACGGTCACGCTTGCGGGACGCCCTGTCGCGGCGGGGCGCCGGCAATCGCCGGACGGCATGACGCGGCTGAAACAGCACGGAGCACACCTGCATGCAGGGTAGCGAGCGGACGAGAATCGGTCCTGTCCTGATGGTGGCGGCCGCAGCCTGCGGCCTCGGTGCGTGCAACACGTCCGCCCCGGTGCTCACGACGGGCTCGATTTCCGGCCACGCAGCGCCGCTGGCGGTCAGCGATGCCGAACGGGATTGCCTGGGCCGCGCCATGTACTTCGAATCGAACCGGAGCGACGCGGGCGGGCTGATCGCGGTCGGCACCGTCGTGATGAACCGGCTGGAGAACGCGATCTTCCCCGGCGGCATCTGCGCGGTGGTCGGCCAGCCCGGACAGTTCGCCGCGGGGGTCCTGACCAAGCCGATGCAGGAGAAAGACCTGCAGAAGGTCGCCGACGCCACCGACGCCGTCCTGGCGGGCGAGCGCCACCCGCAGGTCGGCAAGGCGATGTATTTCCACACCGCCGGGCGGCACTACCCCTACGGCAACATGCATTACGTGGCCGTCGCCGGCGGCAACGCCTTTTACGAGAAGCGCAACACGCGCACGGCCAAGCCTGACATCAAGCCTGACACGGTGGCGTCCGTCTCCATCCCGACCTTCGCAGCCGCCCCGATACCGGCCGCGCCGTAGCGCTCCGTGGCGGATCCTGGTGCGCGGCTCGCGCCACGCGGTTTCGCGTCCGTGGATACCGCTCCGCCCCTCTGTTTCTGCGGGAATTATTGAAGCGGCGCGTAAAGCTGAGGTTGTGGTTTGGCGATCGATCGGGGTATGGCATCGCAATGCCAGACGATGCCGGTTTTGACCGCATGGTGAGAGCCGCCATCCGCACCCACCAGCTGATGTGCTCTCATGGCACGCCTGCGATGCAGCTCCTGTCCCGCCTGCTTCTGATGGAAATCGGCTTCGCGATCGCGGCGCGGCCCGATGACGATCGTGCGGCCAACGACAATCCGGACGAGGCCGACGATTAGGGTGCTCTGAGCCGAACCGGACCCGGCGCTGCGTCGGAAAGCGATTTTTTACAAGATTTGAGAGCCGCGCTCTGTTGGCGACGAGGTGCTGACCCGTAACAGGCCCCGCCGTAAATTGGTCACCCGCACGGACGATCCGATCGGATGGGCGCAGACGGCACGGTTGGCTTCTGCCAGCCTGCTTCAACCGACGAATGCCGCCCGGAAACCCGGATCCACTGCCCGGTGCGGGGTCGATGACCGCGAATGGGGCGGTGAAACTGTTGATTGCACCGGTCGGCCGAACGTGCGGCATTTACACCGGAGGACAACGGTCTAGCGTGTCGGTCGGAACGACCCACGCGTGACGAATGGTGGACCGATGATCGCCGACCGGGTCGCGCTCGCCGGTGCGCTGCTCCTGCTGACCATCGCACCATCGGCGGCCCAGCTGCGTCGCCCCCTGACGTGCACCGAAGACGCGGCGATCGATTTCGCAACCCCCAGCCTACCGGAGGGCGCGAAGCCGCGACCGCGCAAGGCCCGCACCTTCTCGCTGGTCTCCAGCGGCGGCCTGCTCACCGTGATCTCGGCCGGGCGCTCGGATTATTACGAGTGCCAGCCCGCATCACCGCGGCTGAACGAGCGCGTGCCGCGCAACACGATCAAGTGCCAGAACGGCGTCTACTTCTTCCTGATCGATCTCAACACTCTGAACTTCGTTGAGGCGCAGCTGAACCCCGAGGATCGCACGGAGGTCAAGGTCACTGCCGGACGCTGTCGGGGTCTGTGAGCCCGGCCGGGCTCATCGGCAGAACCGAGCCGCGGCCGGGGTCCATTGCCCGAAGCCCGTCGCGACCATGTTGGTCATCACCCGGCAGATATAGACCTTCTGGGCCGCGTTGTTGTTCGGCCCGGCGTGGTAGCGCGCCACCGCCAGGGTCCAGCTGCCCTCCCGCTGCTTCAGTTCTTTGAGGAACTGGGTCGCGTATTCGACATTCGCATGCGGGTCGATCATGGCCTCGACCGAGCTGAACTTCCTGCCATGGAAATGGTGGTTGATCTGCATGCAGCCGAGATCGATCAGGCGCACGCCCTTGCTGCGCGCCTCCCTGAAGTGGGCGATCACGTCCCCCGGCCCGGTCCCGAAATAGGCCTTGCCCTGGATGTTCATGGCGTAGGGCTGCAGCGAGCCGCGCTTGCCCGTCTCCGTCAGGCCGACCGCGTAGAGCACCCCGAGTGGGACGCCGTAACGCGCGGAGGCGCGGCCCATCTCGGCTTCGCAGACATTCGCCGCGGCCGGAACCGCGCTACAGATAAACGCCGCCGTCGCGAGGACGTGTCGTTTCATCCCTCCGGTCTCCCTCCCGTCTGCCGGCGGCCGGGCCCGGATCCGCCTGTCGCTGCCTGTCTCCACCCTGGCCCTGGCGGGCGCCCCCATCGGAGAAACTGCCGGGCTGCCCCTGCGATGGTGCGTTGCCGGAGAAGCCCCCCGAATCGGACGGGCGGGCCTGGGTGACGGTGACCTGTGCCTGGTAGTTGGCCTGCTTCAGCAGATCGCCGAGGATCGCCGCATCCCTGTGCAGGAGGGCTGCCGTCTCGGGTTGCGAGGCGCGCAGGTGCGTTTCGAGTTGGCCGTTCGCGAGCCGCAACTCGACCGTGACGGTCCCGAGATCGTCCGGCCTCAGCTGGATCCTGAGGACGCGCAACGGCCCATCCGGTGCTGTCGGGAGCGCCGGATCGGCCTGAGAAGCCCGGGCGGCCGCTTCGGGGCCGCCCGCCCGGTCGAGCTCGGTCCTGATGGTTTCCGCGATCGTCGGCAGGGTGCCGGCGGGTAAGCCCGGCAACGCACCGACCAGCCCTTCCGGGTCGACGGAGGGCGCGTCCTCGGCGCGCCCAACGTCGCCAAGGGCTGCCCGGGCGATCCCCGTGACCGCACGGGTATCGGCGAGGGCGGTGACGTCCGCCTTCTCCAGCCCGGCGCCGGCCGCGCGGGCCGCCGCATCGGCGACCGCGGACGTCGGCTGGGGCTGATTCTGGGGCAGGTTCGGGACAGGCACGCCCGGTGCCGCGCCGGCCGCCGGCTTCGGCAAGCCCGCCAGGCCCGGACGCGGCGCGGCGCCGATCAGACCCGGCAGACCCGCCGGGACGGGCGGAGTTTCGGCCGGGCTGGCGCCCCCCGGCGCCGATGCCGATGCCGGAAGGGCGGACACCGCGGGTTCGCGTGCCGCCTTCGGAACGACAGGCTTGAAGTGTACCGCACTGTCGAGCACCGCGACCTTGGGCAAGCTGACCGTGGGCGTGCTGCTCGTAGATGTGCTGACCGTGGGCGTGCTGTCCGTGAATGTGCTGACCAGATCGCTCCCGTCAGTCTGTGGCGCGGTTGGGGGGGGCACGTTCGTCAACCCGAGGTCGTCGGTTCCGCCCTGCGCGAGCGTTCCGGCTGCAGCGGTCGAGGCCGGCGCGGAAGCATCGGAATGAAGCGCGGGAGTCCCGCCGTCGGCGACGCCGCCCGTAGACGATCCCGCGGTCGCCGGCGAGGCGACCGCCGCGGGGACCTGCGACGCGACCGCATTCAGGATGGTGGCCAGGATCGCCGCCGCGTTGGTCGGATCGACGGTGGAAGGCGGGGCCGCTAGGATATCCTGGCCCGCCTGCGCGGTCCCCCCCTTGCCGGCGGCCTCATCATCCCGCTCGTCCCCCGCGTCACCTTTATCGGCCCGGGAGCCGGCAGGCCGACCCACGGCGGCGCGTAGGGCATCCGCGAAGCCGCCCCTTGCGGCCACGGCCGGCGGATTCGCTCCGTCGGCCTCCGACTGGGACGATCCCACCTCCCGGTCGGGCTGCGGGGCCGGCTTCTGGAGCGTGGCGGAGATCGCGGTCACGGGTTCGCCTTCTTGAGGAGCAGATCGATCCGATCGATCGTGGCCTGGGCCCGGGGAATCAGCCTGGCGGGTTCGTCGGCGGCATCCGCCGCAGTCTGCGCCGGCTTCGGCGCGGCGGTATCGCCCTCCGGCAGGCCGGGCTTTCCGGTGAGGCCCCGCTGGATCTCCTCGGCGGTCGCCAATGCCGTATCGAGGAGACGGCTGTCGCCCCGCGGCAGCCGGGTGCGATCGACGGCCCTGAGCGTCCGCAACCCCGACTGGAACGTCGCCAGACTCACAATCTCGGCTGCGGCCTGGTAAAGCCGCGCCTGACTCGCCTCCAGGCTCTCGGGGGCACAGAGGGCGAGCGCCCGGTCGGCGGCCAGGAAGGCCGCGCCCGTCTTGCCCTCTTCGATCGCGGTTCGGGCGATCAGCAGGTACAGGGACTTCCGGCTGTCGGGATCGAGCTCGTCCAGGATTCCGGTGATCACCGAGAAACGTCCGCTATCCTGGCCGACATCCAACTTCGTCACCTGATAAGCGAGGCGCTGACGAAAATTGCCGGCGTAGATCGAGTGCGGGAAACGGCGGAGATACTGGACCGCCAGGGCCTCGAACCTCTTCAGGTCGCCGGTCTGCCCGAGGGTGAAGATCTCACGGCGCAAGGCGCCCTCCTCCGCCAGCGTCCCTGGCAGGAGCAGGCGGACCTGATCGAGCAGGCCGATCGCCCGGGTCGGACTCTCGGTCACGGCGAGCGAGGCCTGCGTCAGGCCGATCGCGCCGGCCAGCGTCGGCGGCAGCGTGGCGATGTCGACCTCCTTGAGCAGGCGGCTCGCCTCGGCCTCCCGTCCCTCGACATAGGCGAGGGCCCCGCGCGCGAGCGTCATCTCCGGTTCGCCGAGGCCGTCCTGCTTGACCAGGCGTCGCAGGATGGCCGGGCCGCCGCCGCTCAGAGCGAACACGATGGCGGCCCGCAGGTTATGCGGGTCGGTCCAGACCTCCGGCGCCGCGTTCAGGAGATCCCCGTTGATCCGGGCGATCAGCACGAGCTGGCTCTCGTGGGCGGCGAGGGAGCCGGCGGCGATCCGATCCTGGAGCAGCTGCAGGGTGCGCACCCACGCGACCGGTCCATCCGGGCGAGGCTGAAACTCCGGGATCGGCGCGGCGTCGGCCGGCGCAGAATCCGGCTGCGCGGTATGCTCCGCCTTCGGGGCCGGAACAGCGCCCGGTTCCGCGGCGGCCGGCCCCGGGACCCCGACGGCGAGCAGACCGAAGAGAAAGCCGAACTGGGTGGCGCGGAGGCCCTGCAGGAAAAGACTCATCCCGGAGCCCCCTGGAGGAGGATCTCGATCCGCCGGTTCTCGGGCGCTTTAGGATCCGCCGCGTTGCGCGGCATCCGATCGGAGGCCCCCTCGACGCGCCAGATCCGGCCCTCGCCGATCCCGGCGCGGGTCAGCATGTAGGAAGCCATGTGGGCGCGTGCGGTCGAGAGCCGCCAATTGTCGTAGACATCCGAGCGGAACGGGCGGCTGTCGGTGTGGCCGCGGACGATGATCCGACCCGGGCGCGCGGCGAGCGCCTTGGCGAGGCGTTCCATGGCCCGCACCATCTCGGGGCGGGGCTCGGCCGATCCAACCGCGAACATGCTGAAGTTCAGGTCGTCCGTCACGTTGATCAGGAGCCCGTCCGGGGTCCCCTGGACGTCGACATGCGGGCCGGCTGCGTTGGGCGGAAAGATCTTGGCGATCTCGGCCTTCAGAGCGGCTTGAGCCGCCGCAGAATCCGGACCCGGGCCGGTCCCGCTGGCGGATGCAGCCGCGGCCTTGGCCTCCGCCTTGCCCTCTCCCGCTTTGCCCTCTCCGGCTTTGGCATCACCTCCCCGGGTCCCCGCCGCCTTGGCGTCGGTGTCCTGGGCTCCGGTGACACCGGCGGCGCGGGCATCGGGCTGGGTCTGATCCGGCGGCGGGGTGATTCCGGTGGCCGCGGGCCGGTCGGCCTTCGCGGGCGACAGGGTGGTCACCTGCCAGTAGAGCGGATCGAACGGATCGCGCGGCGCGTCGCCCCCGCGCCGGCCGGGTTGGCCGAGTTCGCCGATCGTGGCGCTCTGCGGCCGCTCCGGATCGGTCTCGGCGGCGAGCGTCGCCAGGACGGAATAGGGATCCTGGAACAGCTCCCGTTCCCGGGCCACCGAGCCCGGCGGCAGGCTCCCGCTCTTGCCCTGCGCCTCGGCCTCGGACGTGCTCGGCGCCTGCCCACCCCGGACCGGATCCGCGGCGGGATTGCCCGAACTCGGATCCACCGAGGCGGCCTTCGGATCGGTCACGCCCTTCCGGGACGGCAGGGCCTCGGACAAGCTGATCGGATTGAAGTAGTTGGCGATGCTGGTCTTCGTCTCCTCGTTCGAGGCCTTGATCAGCCACAGGACGAGGAAGAGAGCCATCAGGGTCGTCATGAAGTCGGCGAGCGCGATCTTCCACACCCCACCGTGGTGTTCATGATCGTCGTTGGCCACCCGGCGGACGATGATGATCTCGGAATGTCCATCGGGCACGCTCAGCCCTCCGTAATCAGGGCTGCGAGGCGCTCACCCCAGGCTCCGAGCCGCGTCTCGACCAGGGTTCCGTTCGACCGGATCCGCAGGTCGGGACCACCCCCGGCGGTGATGGCGACGCGCTCCGGCGGCAGGTCGAGGCGGCGCACGAGCGCCGCGACGAGATCCGCCGGCCCGGTCACTGCGAGCGTCCCGGCCTGATCGTCCGCCACGAGGGACGCGAGCGTCGCGTGCAGGTCGGCAATCGCCTCCTGCCTCAGGGCCTCCGCGAGGAACGGGCGAAGGACGCGCGCCAGGCTCTGTGCCAAGCGCTCCTCCACCATCCGGGCCTGCCCGGTGATGGCGCCCGCCAGGAGTGTCGATTCGGTCTCGACCCAGTGCTGCCGGGCCTCCGCGAGCGTGGCCGCTGCGGCTTCCCGCTCGGCCTTGACGGCGGCCTCCACGGCCGCGCGGACCGCCGCCTCACCCTCCCGGCGGCCCTCCAGCCGGGCCGCCGCCGCGATGGCGTCGAGATCCGGCGGCGGGGGCGACGACGGCGACGGTTCCGCGTCGACGCGCTTGGGCGTCAGCGCCGCGAAGCTTGAGGAGGTGCGTTGGCCGGTCCCCGAGAAGACCGTCCAGACCGGGGGCGATACCGCCATCACGCCGCCTCTTCGCGGGTGAGCCACTGCTTCAGGATGTTGGCGACCTGCTCCTCATCGAGCTCGACCAGCTGTTCCAGCCGGCGGATCGGCGAGCGGGCCATCTGATCCGTCAGATCCTCGATGAGGTTGGGCGGCTCTGCCGACGCCATGGCGACCTGCTCGGCCTGCAGGGCCGCCTCCTCGTCCGGGCTCGCCAGCGCCAGCTCGGTTCCCATCTCGGGCGAGCGCGCGAGGATCGCGTTCACGGCCGGGCGCAGGCCGAACCAGATGAGCAGGCACCCGACGATCAGGATCGTCGCCGCGTTGATCAGGGTCCCGGACTGCCGCATCAGCACCTCGCTGAAGCTCAGGGCCGGGACGGGCGTCAGCGTCTGGCCGTCGTTCACGAAGCTGACCGCCGCCACCTTGATCTGGTCGCCCCGCGTCTTGTTGAAGCCGGAGGCCGAGGCCACGAGCTGCTCGATTTCGGCGATCTGCGGCTCGATCTCGATCTTGGCCGCGTCCTTCGCGCCATCCTTCGCACCGTCCTTGACCGCATCCTTGGCCCCCCCGGCGAGGGATTCGAGCCGGGTCCGGTTCACCAGGACGGCGACCGACAGGTTCTTGACCGAATAGCCGTCGCTGATCGTCTGAACCGTCTTCGTGGACACCTCGAAGTTCGATAGCTCCTCGCGGCGCTGGCTCTCGGAATTCGAACCCTCGCCGCCCGAGGCCTGGACGTTCTGGCCGGGCACATTCTGCTGCGCGGTGGTCGGCTTCTGCGGCGCGCGGTTCTGCGAACTCTCCGATTCCTTCACGGTCCGCACCGAGCGCTCGACCTTCTGGTCGGGATTGTAGATCGTCTCGTCGGTCTTGGTCTTGTCTGTGTTCAGGCGCGCGACGACGCTGACCTCGAAGTTGTTCGGCCCGAGATAGGGGGTGAGCGTCCGGCGGATGTTGTCCTGGATCTCATGGTTGATCGTCTGTTCGAGCCCGGCCAGCCGGCCGGCCGGCGCCGTGGTGGCGTCGTCGCCCGCGAGCAGAACGGTCCCGTCGGTGTTGAGCACCGTCACCTTGTCGGGCTTCATGCCGGGGATCGCGGCGGCCACGAGCTGGCGGATGGCGGGGGCGACCGCGGGATCGTTGGCCGGCTCCGTGCGCACCACCACCGAGGCGGTGGCGGGCTGCTGCTCCCGACGGAACGAGCCGGGATCGGGCATCACGATGTGGACCCGGGCCGCCTTGACGCCCTTGAGCGTCTGGATCGTGCGGGCGATCTCGCCCTCCAGGGCGCGGACCCGGGTGATGTCCTGCATGAACGAGGTCAGGCCGAGGGAGCCCAGGTCGTTGAACAGCTCGTAGCCGGCCTTGCCGCTCTGGGGCAGACCCTTCTCGGCGAGCAGCATCCGTGCCTGTGCGGTCTGCCCGTAGCTGACGAGCAGGGCGGTGCCGTCCGAGCTGACGTCGAACGGGACGCCGGCATCCTTCAGCACGGCGCCCATGCGGGTGACGTCGTCGCGGCTCAGGCCGGCATAGAGGGTCTCCCGCAGGGGGCGGCTCAGGTAATAGGCGCCCAGCCCCACGGCCAGGAACACGGTGAGCCCGACCAGCCCCAGGGCGATCAGCCGCCGGGGACCGAGCTCGAGGATGTTCTGCCAAAGCTTCTCGAGGTGTGCGCGACCGGGCATCGACGGAACTCAGACCTCCACCGCGGGAGCGGAACGCCAGGATGGCGCATCAATCTTGTGTGGGGATGGCGGCGCAGGAGGCCCGGTGCCACGCAAAAGGCCGCGCGCCCGGAAGCGCGCGGCCGGCATCCGCCCGGAGGCGGATGCTGTTGTCGATGAGCGGAGCCGAACTTAGAGCCATGCCCGCTCACGTAGCGACGGCCAAGTCGGTATCGTACCCGGCGGCAGCGATGC
>NZ_JALNUM010000148.1:0-13426 GCF_026540795.1 Methylobacterium sp. GC_Met_2 | reverse complement strand
CCAGATGCGGGCTTCGGAGCCTCCTCGGGCGTCGCCTTCGGGGCGGCTGGGCGGTCCGCTGCGCCGCCCGCGTCCGACGCGACCGTCCCGCCGCTCACCGCGTGGGCGAGGCCCGCCGCCTGGAAGAAGGCCGTCTTCGCCAGCGGCTGCTCGGCGCGGATCCAGCGCTCGAACCGGTCGGAGATGCCCTCCTCCTGAGCCCAGGCGCGCAGGTCGCGCAGGCCGGCGAAGACCCGCAGGTCGTCGTCTGAGGGGTCGAGCGCCCGTCCGCCCGCGGCCGTGAAGGCCTCGACGAGCTGCTTCGTCTTCGGCCCGCTCGGTACGGGCCCGCGGCGGACGAGCAGCAATGCCCGGTCGGGGATGCGCGGTGAGATGCCCGAGGCGGTCAGCGCCGCCCGCAGGCGGGCCTGGAACGCGATGGCGTTCTGGTGCTGGAGCGCCCGGTAGCAGACGTGCCGCTCGCGGTCGTTCTGGTCGCGGTGGATGAAGATCAGCCGGCCGTGGAGCGGCGGAATTCTCTGGTCGGGCTCGCCCTTGCTGACCACTTCGAGGGAATCGTCGGGGTCGTCCTCCAGGGCGTAGAGGTCGAACACGTCGCGCAGGAGCTGGCCGAGCCAGCGATCCTCATCGCTGCGGATGCCCGCGATGTCGGCCTGCGCGCAGGCGGCAGCGAGATCGAAGTCGGTGGGACGCTTCTCGACCTTCTTGGTGTCCACCGTCACGCCGAGGTCGTCGCATGCGGTGACCGCTCCCTCCGTGAGGCAGCGGCGGCGGAAGGCGTCGCAGCGCATCAGCAGGATGCGGGGCATCATGTTGGCGGCGGCCGCCGCCGCGATGGCGCGCGCGCTGAATGGCCAGGTCGGGAACGGGGCCTCGAACCCCGCCTCCGCGTAGGCGGGGGCCAGCCGATCGGTGACCAGGGCGGCGGCGGCGGCCCGCTCGTTCATGCCGAGCAGCAGCGTCGGCTCCGCGAGGCGCTCCCGCATCGAGCTGAGGCTGCGCGCCCTCAGGCGCTCCCAGGATTCCTGCAGGCAGGTCACCACCGTCATGCTGCGGTCGCAGACGATGCTGACCTCGAGCAGGCCCGCGGCCAGCACCTCGGTCAGCCCGGCCTCCGCGTCGAGCCCGTCCTGGGCGGCGAGCCGGCTGCTCTCGATGATCCCGTCGATCTGATCGACCGCGATGAGGATCGGCCCGCTGAGCGCCATGATCCAGCACATGCCGCGCACGAGTTCGACCGGGGCTGGTGGCGGCGTCTTGAAGCCCAGGGCGGCGCGCTCCGTGGCGTCGGCGTCGTAGCCCTGCAGCCAGGCATGGGCGAGGCCGACCACGCCGAAATCCTGAGAGCGCAGCAGGCACAGCGCCCGGAACACGTCGAGATGCTTGAGCGCGCGGCCGGCATCGACCCGCATCAGCGCCGTGACGAGGACATCGACGATCCGGCGGGCATCGATGTTCGGGGTGTTGAACGCGGCCTCGACCTGCGTCTCGACGCCGAAGCGGCGCGCCACCCCGGCCAGCACGGCATCCGATTGGCGCCGCCCGTCCGGCATCGTCTGCAGCAGGGCGGTGACGAAGCTCAGGGCGGCGCTGCGCCAGAAATCCGTCAGCCCGAGAACGTCGAGGGGCACGAACCACGCCCCCGTGCGCCACGCCTCCTGGCGGATCTGCCCGACGAGGTGCGTCTTGCCGACCCCGGACGGGCCGACGAAGACGCGGCCCAGCGCGCGGTCGGCGGGCTTTCTGGCCTTGGCGTGGAGGTCTGCGACGAGGTCCGGGACGAGCCGCTCGTTGGGGCTGCCGGTGGGCGGCGTATCGATCCAGATGCTGTCGAGGGTGCGCACCCAATCGAAATCGACCCGGCGCAGGGCGTCGAGGGCAGCGGTCATGATTGGATCCAGAGGATGTGGAAGGGCTCACCCGCGGGGCTGAACGCGGCGTCGCGCTCGGCGTCGTCGAGCGAGCGGGGATCGCTGAACTGGCTCAGCCGCGCCGTCTTGTCGCCGCCGAGGATCGCCCTGAGACCTGCATCGACCGTGGCGCGGTCGAGGTCGCCGAGTTCGGCGCGGAGCGCACTCAGCCGAACGGCCCGGGCCCGCTCCCCGCCGGTCAGCGCCAGATAGGCTGCCTCGATCCGGGCGCGAAGTTGCTTGGGGCTGAGAGGTTTCTTCTGCCCCGCCGTTTTTCCGGGGCGGGCTGGCGTCCGGGAGCCGGTCGCCGTCTTGTCGGCGCCTGCCGTCTTGCGTTGAGTCGTCGTCTTTGCGCCGGCTGCCTTCGCGCCTTTCGCTGCCTTCGATCCTTTCGCCGTCGGGGGCGGCTCGGGCGGCGCGTTGGTAACGGGGCCGACGAATTCGGCGAGGGGCCGCCCGCGCGCCGCGAGATCGGCCCCGATTCGCCCCAGCCAGTCCTGCAGCGTCCGGTAGGCCGGCGGCAGGGGGGCGTCCATATGGGTCCCCGCCCAGTTCCAGCCCTTGTCGGTCACCGTCAGCCGCAGAGCGCGCGCCTCCTTCCCGGCTTCGAGATAGCCGCCCGCGATCAGCGCTTCCCGATCCGCCTTCTCGACCTTCGGCACGAGGGTGCCCTGCAGGGCGGTTCCGCCCCGGCCGAGGAGGCACCAGAGGATCAGAGCCTGCTGCGGCGTCGGCACGTCACTCATCGGCTAAATCCCCTCCTGTGCGCCGCGCCGGAGGCGGACCACGGCGCGGATCTTCTCGATGGCGAGCGGAAGGTCAGCCGCGACCTGATCGTTGGTCAAGCGCAGAACCAGGTAGCCCGCGGTCAGCAGCTCGTAGTCCCGGTGGCGATCGGCCCCGAATTTGGGCTCGGCCCGGTGCTCGGGGCCGTCGAGTTCGACGACGATGCGGTGCGCGCGGCACAGCAGGTCGACCCGCGGCCGCGCCCCCCCAGGCGCCGACCGGGACCGAAGCGTTGCAGGTGAACAGGCCCGCGAGGTCCGGATCCTGCCCCAACGTCGCTGCCACGCGCCGCTCGATGTCGCTCGCCGGCAGCCCGCCGGGGGGTGGGATGAAGCGCTCCGCGACCGGCCGGTCCGCCTCCGCGAAGGCGTGGGCGCCGTAGAGGATCCGGTCGTAGGGGGGCGTCTCGGGCGGTTCGGCGGCGAGCGCCATCACCGAAGCGGTCCCGTGCCGGGCGCACCATTCCAGCGCCTCGATCGCCGGGCCTGCGCGGGCGGGCGAGGCCGGATCGATCTCCCAGATCAGGAGGAGTCCGCCGGGATCGATCGCCCCCGCAAGGCGCAGGAGCTCAAGCTCGCGCGTCATCCGGCGGAAGCGCGGCGTCAGGCCGAGCCGCGCGCGCTTCGAGGCCGCCTTCAACCAGGGATCGGCGTTCACCGGAGTGCGGGTGGCGTCGCGGCCGTGCCAATAGGGCCAGCGCGTGAGGGCGAGGGCCGCCAGATCGTCGAGGAGCCGGTCGATCAGCGCCGCGGCGCCGGACCGATCCGCGTCCGCGACCAGCAGGGCGCCGCGGTCGGTGCTCTCCGACACGAGGGTGCCGATGCTCGCGCGGCCGATCCCCAGGACGGCGAGGCGCTGGCCTGGCCCCAGACCGGCGATGCGCCGGGCCAGATCGTCTGCCGTGATCCGCGGCCGCACCGCGCTGCCGAGTTGGGAGAACACAAGCAAACCGAGACTGCGCTGCCGACGACGCCTTGCGCCCTGCGGCCCTGCGTCGGACCCATACAGCACAGCGTCGCGCGTCTGGCTACGCCATCGACATCTTCAGGTTGTCGCAGCTTCGCGGGGTTGCCACCCGCCTGCTCTGAGCCGTCGGGTGCCCAGTCGTGGGCCGGCGTGGGCGCGGACGCCGTTGCGCTGGCGGCAGGGTTGGGCTAGGGAGTGGCTACGGCTTGCACCCGTAGCTCAGCTGGATAGAGCGTTGCCCTCCGAAGGCAAAGGTCACACGTTCGAATCGTGTCGGGTGCGCCAATCTTCTCAATGACTTGGTGGGGCCTCGCCGTTGTGGCTCGGCAGCTGGTGTCACCGGGGTGTCACCATGGCGGCTCTCTGGCGCTTGTCCTGACGCCCCTTCGCACCTCCCTATCCGCGGCAACGGTGATCGGCATCATGACGCCCGTCAGCTTTGGCCAGGGCGTCGGCACGAACGCCGATCTCGCTCCGACCGGCACATTGCGGATCGGCCTGATCGAAGCCCCCTCCCCCGGGCTCATCTTCGTCAGTCGCGCCGCCGATGGGAAGCCCGAGGGCGTCACGGCGGATTTGGCTGCCGACCTGGCGCGGACGATCGGGTTGCCGCTCGCCGTCACCCTGTTCCCGAACTCGGGTGCCGCAGCTGCGGCGCTTCAGTCGACAACCATCGACGTGAGCTTCATGCCGGTCGACGCAACCCGGCGGCAGGCGCTCGATTTCGGTCCGGGCTACTACAACCTAGAGAGCACATATCTCGCCAGCGCGGCTTCGGGGATCACCGACGCGACGCAGGTGGACCGGCCGGGCGTCCGCGTGCTGGCGATCGACGGTACGACGACGTTCCGCGCCTCCGCGCGCACGCTGACACACACGCAACCTGTCGCCGTCCCGACCGTGGCCGAGGCGGTGGAGCGGATGCGCGCCGGGCGGGCGGATGCTTTCGCCCTGTCGCGCGATACCCTGCGGCCGGTGGTGCGGCAGGTCCCGGGCTCACGGATCGTCACGGGCGGCTTCCAGCAGACACACGTTGCCGTCGCTGTTCCGAAGGGCCGTTCCGGCGCCCTCGCCGCGGTCACGGCATGGCTGGATGATGCGAAGCGGACCGGCGTCGTCCGGAGGATCTTCGACGTTCATGGGTTCGGCGGCGATGCGGTCGCGCCCTGAGCGGCCCACTGACAATCTCGGGCTGCGCGCGGCACGGCGGAGGTTCTGCGGGGCAAGCCGCGCTGACCGCGGCTGACGCCCCGTGGTAGTGGCGCGGGAGGCGAGGCAGACGCAGGATTGTGAGCATGCCCAGGGGGCGACCGAAGCGCAGACTATCGGACAGCCTGACCCAGCATTTGTCGGATCCCAAGGTCGTCGCTTTCAAGCCACGCACCGCCCATCGTCGTCCCGCAGACCGTTCGTCTGGATCGGCACAGAAGGTCGCCCTCTCGGCGATGACCCTCATCGTCGTCGTCCTGGCCGGCGGCCACCTTATGCACGCGTGGTCGTGTGAAGAGTCACGGGCTGAAGCCGCCCGACGCAAGCCGAGATGAGTTTTTCGTTTCCGGCCGCCGGATCGTTAAAGGTTCGGCGCTAGCCATCGCCCTCCAAGACTGGAGCATGGGCGATGGCCAGGGTCAGCCACCTAATCGTTGATGGCCTCGCGTTCGTTCTGGCTGGCATTGGGCTGGCTGCGGCAGTAATGGGCCAAGCGCCAAAACTGCCTGCCTCGACCATGACGCCCCCGCTAGTAGAAGGAGCTTCGGTCGAGCCTGTCCAAACCGGCTCAATTGCGCCGAAAGGTAAAGGCACGGCCGCGAGCAAGACGGCCGATCAAATTGAGGCCCAGGTCGGGGCTGCAACCCCATCCTCCAAGGGCGCCGGCAGGATCTGGGTTGACCCACCGTACCGCTGGACCTCCAGCGGCCGTGAAGGGGCCGCGATCGATCAGGCGACGGGCTTGCGCATCCCGTAACTATGACCGGCAGCAGTGTCAGATCGCAGACGTCTCCTGAGCTAACGCTTCGGCCAGCAGGTCGAGCAAGTTGGCGGCGAACGACCGCATATTCGTCACGCGGTCAGCCTCGCCGGTCTCGATTGTCGTGACCCGCTCGACCGGGCCGCTGACCGCGATGCAGGTGTGTCCGGCAGCATCACCGTAGCGATTGCCGCTTGGGCCGGCCGCGCCGGTCTCCGCGATGCCCCAGGTGGCGCCATGGCGCTCGCGGGCTGCTCGGGCGAGGAGTAGCGCATACGGCTCGGAGGCCGACCGCAGACCGGCCATCTCAGCTTCGCCGATGCCGAGGAGGGCCGACCGCGCGGCCGCCGTGTAGACCACGGCGCCGCCGAGTAAGTATGCGCTGGCGCCAGGAACTGACAGCAGAGCCGCCGAGATTAGGCCGCCGGAGGAGGACTCCGCCACCGCGATGGTTTGACCTTGCTCGGTCAGAACGGCGCCGATCCGTTCGGCCTTCGGCAGCAGGCTGTTCACCAGGAGCCTCCTCCCTATTGCTCGGTCGTCGGCCACGTCGCGACGACATCGCCACCGGCACGCAACTCCACCCGGTGGCTGTGCGCATCGTCCCGCGTCTTGCACAGGTCGATTGCCGAAGCGAAGCGGGTCTGAGCGGCAATCTCGGTTTCGACGTCCTCGGAGATTACCTCTTAATTGTCGCGGAAGGTGAGCACCCGAAAGGGCGGACGGCACTTCAGGTCGCTGGCTTCCATTGTCGATCCCTGGCTCAGACCAAGGGCGAACGCGTGTAGGCCAGTGGTGATCCCTGCCACCCATGACCATGCTGCGATCTTGCCTCGTGGATGCGGCGCTGGTGGCGAACCGATGATGACGGCACGGATAAGCGCCCTATCTCGGCCAGCGTTGGTCAACGAGAAGGTGAATGTCTCACTTCCAGGCTTCCCGCCATTCCGATCGCACAAGTGCGCAACTGAAAGCGGAGACCCGCGAGGCTACGTCGATCGAAATTCGGAGCGAGATTGAGGCTGAACGCCAGGAGATCGAGGAACGCACCGAGCGGCTCAAAGCGATGCGGTTGGCACGTGAGAACGCCGAAACCTAAGAGGCTCGCCGGCCAAGGCTCCGTGCGGCACCGCGAGGATCCTAAGGGGGCGAACTGACATCCTCGGCCGGCGTTGCCGCGCTGATGTCGCGTGCCGCGATGTACGATCTGGAAACCTAATGGCCTACACTCTTCAACGCCTCGCCCCGGGCAGTTTCGATCTCATCCTCGACGGCAAGGTCGTAGGCAGCCTCGTCCGCGACGTGTCTAAGGATGGATACGAGGGCGACTGGACGGCCGAGACGCTCACCGAGAGCCCGCCTTACCCAGCCCCATTCATGCAAGAGACGCACAAGTTCGGGACCCTGAAGGCTGCGGCGGATTGGCTCGACGCGGAGGTTCCTGACCTCTGATCCGAATCGCACTCCAGGAGGCTGCGACGTCGTGCGGGTTCAGCATCGCACTAGGCTCGAACTCGCCGGCGTCATCTTCAGCGAGGAGAACGGCGAAGGGCCGGGGGTGTGGCTTAGGAGGTCCGCTCCCGGCACTGATTGAAGACCCAATTTGGTTCAAGCCGGTCTATGGCAGCGTTCGGGGAGCAGGGTACGGCATTCTGCTTGAGGCGGCCGCCGATATGCGCCCGACTTTGGATGCTTTAGAGGCGGAACCACACATTGACTTGAGCAGATTATTCCGCATGCATAGCAGAGGTGAGCGGTCTCCGAAGCGTGCGGCGTTAAATGCTGCGCAAGCGGTACGAGACCAGTTGCGCATTAGTTCACGTGATCCGCAAGGGGGCGAAGCTTTTCTCCCAGCATTCAATCTGCAGCCAAACGTCTATGGCCGGGAAGGCATTGTCGAGGCGGAGGAGCCCGTCTTGCACGAATCACTAAGGTTTTCGCAAATCGCTTGCAGTTCGATTTGATCAGGAAGCAGATCGCGGCAAGGGGATTTGATGCAAAACGTGCTTGTTACATTGCCTGGGCGCAAGATTCTGATGGAGACCATCTAGTCGCGCGCGCTCGTGAGCCAGATCATCAAGCCGGCCGTATATTTTCTGCCGAAGGACTCGTCCCCATAGACATCATTCGCGCGAGAGCATCCAATAGGCTGCGTTCTCCATTTTGCGGCAAGAGAATCGCTGAAGAGTCGCATGTTTCTGGGGCCGTGGTCGCTTGGCAGGCATCTCACAATGGAATAGCAGTCGTGGGTCAGGATAAGGGTTTCTGGGGTTAAGCTGAGGGTAAGTTAAGCCATGGCCGGCACCCGATCCTTAAGGGCCAAGATCGCTGCCCCTCGACACCGCTACCCCGGTAACTATTCTCTCGCCATGCGCCCAGCTCTCGCCGCCCTCGCTCTCATCGTCGCTGCCGGTGGAGTGCAGGCTCAGCAGCAGCTTCCGACCGTTCCCGAGTTGCTAACCGCCGAGCTGAAGGCATCGCAGGCCTGTGAAGCCGCCGGGGACCCGGCCATGACCCATGAGCAGTGCAGGCTCCACGATCGGCTGAGCGGCCGCCTGGCCCAGGCCGGCTACTGCTGGGGCCGCAAGGGGCAGGCCGACCAGAAGAAGGAATGGCACGCCTGCCAGTCGGACTCGATCTACGAGGACGACATCGAGGCGGTGCAGCGCTAACCGGGTGAGCCGAAGCGCCGATCCGCCTTCGCCATCTGTCGCCTGTGGGCCTGCACGACGTCAGCCCTTTGAAGCGGGATAGGACCATGGCAAGGTGAGGCATGACCTACACCGTCCGCATGGTGTTCCTGAACCAGGGCGAGACGCCCCCGGCCGAACAGTTGGACGGCCCCTTTGCCAGCGTGCGCGAGACTTGGGACGCGGGAACCGGCTCGAGTGTTAGAACTCCAGCTCCGCTCCACTGAGGCAGCCTTTCAGGTGCTCGACGAAAGCGGTCAGATTGTAGAAGTAACCGCCGGACAGATCGATAGCTGAAGCTTGATCTGTCTGTCGCATCTGCGCGCCACCTGATTGGACCCACCCCGTTCTGCTCACGGGACGGGGGAGCGTCCGATCTCACCAGCGTGTGAGCTGGGCCGACAAGCAACCCGGCTTCGGGTTAGGATGGCGGCCGTCCTTACCTCAACCCTCGCGGCGACGACCTAGGCTTCCGCCCTCGTACAGTATACGGGGCTGCCGACCCGCGTAGCTAACGCCGAGGTCGAATCGTGCGGAGCCCGCTTTGCGCGTGCCCCTGGCTGGGTTGGCTACCTCGAAGTCGATGACTGAGCGCGCTGCACACTTCGACTGGGCCACGTTGCAGACCACACGCAGGGTCCCGGGTCGAATAGCGTACCGGCGCAGCGGCCACTGCCGAATGGCGGCCCGCTTCTCGTTGACGAGCTGCCCCTGCGTGTAGGGACGACCGTAGAACTCCACCGTCGGTCCGTACATGTACGGTACGCCTGCGACTGCGCCGCCGTCGTTGGACGACCAGATCGCCAGGTAGCGCTCGGCGATGGTAGCCGTGCGGCGCTGCATGTCAGCCCCCGATAATGCCAGCGCCTGCGACGAACATAGTGCGAGGCAGGCACACAGCAGCGGGAGGAACGGCCTCGGCATAGACGCGACTCCTGTGCGAATGCGGGAAACCCTTAGAAACGGCCGTCGGGTCCGGAGAGCCAGCGCATCAGACCATCCGAAGCAGCGACGCTCCGACGTGGTCCTGCGCGCCGCTGACTTTCGGACGGCCAGTTGGATGCTTCTACGTGAAACTCACGCGAGCTGCCCGGTGGGGGGGCGTCCACACCAGGCCCATCGCGACCTGCTAGTCGCACCGTTCTGTAAGGGCTTGGGGAGCGCAATTGACTGGGCTGAGGTCGTCGGGCGGTCAGTCGAGCCTCGCCGACGGCATTGAGCGAGGGCAGGTTCCGGGACGGGGCGGAATGTGGCTTCGGAGCGGTGCGAGCTATGTTGGCGATCTGAGGGCGGGAACTCCCTCTTTCCTCGCTAAGGGCGCGCTGAGAAGGCTCCTGTGGCTCTGGCCGGATCCTTTCGACGCCCAACGCGGGCAGGGCTTGTTTGTCCCTATCCGCAAGTCTGATCTGGCGACGTTTGCCACCGTCATCCATCGGCTGCACAGGTGTGGACACCGGCAAGGCTTGTGGGATGGGCCCTCTTTTTCCACTGGTGTCGGAGGTGGAGCCCTCCGCAGATGCATCAGTAGGGCCAGGGGTGAACCGAAGCTTCGGAGAGGGTGGTTTCGAAATAGTAGCCTTGGTCGGATCCGACCAGGGCAGTGACCGTCCTTGGGCTTCGGCCTGCAATCGCTCCGTCAGAGAAGGCGCGGAGCCGTGCTGCACTTCCGGGGCGTCTGCTTGGACGTCACCACGGGACATGTACGCGCTCGTGCTGGCTACCCCAGCCACAAAGGCGATGGCGACCGCAGACAGAAACTTTGCCGACGCAGTCATGATCTACCTCGCAGAGACGGCAGGTAGTGTCATGGACCGCACGCGGCAACCATCTAACCAGGACGGACGCTGTCACCGCCGACAAAAAATGAGGCGTGGACTTGAGTTGCAGATCGCTTGCCGAGCGGTTTAACAGCACCGCCATTGCGGATGTAACCGTCGACGGCGACAATGGCGTTCTCCAGCTACGCGCCCTGATAGTGACCGCTCCCGCGTGGCTTTACACCGGAGCTGACCGCGCGTTCCGCAGCGCCCGCGTGGATCAAGCCTGCCTGCTTTTGCCCGCCATAGCGTAGGCTCTGCCGCGGAGGCTCTGCTTCAGGTCGCCGATCAGGTCGTCTGTGTTGCCGGCGCTGCTGTTGACGTTGATCGGCCCGTGCATGTTCCACTCCGGCCGGTTCCACAGCACGTTGCGGAATGCCGGGTTGCGGGGGGTCTAGGGCCAGTGCCTCTCAGACCCGGCGCATCGACTGTATCCGCAGCATCTCGGCTTCTTCCTACCACGCATCCCGCTTGGTCCTCATGGCCTCGACTAGGGCGTGCATGCGGTCCTGCTGCATAGACGGGTGCAGTTCAGCGAACGACGACTTTGCGGCGATGAGCGGCGTCATGATGAGCGCTGCGGTGGTGGAGCCGGGGTGCGCGGCTCTCAGAGGAGCCCGATATCGGAACTGCTTCGGCTACCGGCCGGGTCGGACCGCTTAGGAGCGCACCGAATAAGCCCCCAGGTCTGTATCCTTCAGCGGCCACGATCCTAGTCGCCTTTTCGATGCTCATATCGCATGCGCTCGTCATACCTTGGAGGGCGCCGAGGGCCCGCTCGTATTCGGGGAGATTGGTGCAGCCTGGTGAGGTCCAAGCCCAAGCCGGAGCGGATGCAACCAACCCGGCGATAAGGGCGATACCCGCTAAGCCTTTCCTGAACCTCACAGCCATCCCTCCTCAATGCCACTCGACCTATAACAGTAGCCAGAGATCCAACGATCCTGGCTGTGCCACGCGGCCCATTCGCCTCAAGCAGGCCCGAGCGATGCTCGACCCAGGAAAGTTCTGCGGGGCGCTACGGAATACCGGGGTGCGGGAGGTCGAGGGCTGGCGCTTCTTAGGCCCTGCGCGCCGACTGTGCCCGCAGCATCTCGGCCTCCTGCCGCCACGCATCCCGCTCGTCCCGCACTGCCTCAATGCGGGCATGTAGGTGACCGGCGTCGATGGCTGTCTCCATCAGCATGTCTTGGGCGGTGGCGAGCTGCTGGCGCAATTCGGCGTTCTCGGTCGCCAGGGCGAGGAGAAGCGCAGCCAGGTCATTGCTCATCCAGGCTCCTCGTCGCCGCAAGGCAGCGCGTCTAGCTGGGCTCAAGCTTGGCCGCAATCGCGTCCGATCATCGCGACTGCGTCGGCGAGGCCGCACCGAGGCCCGCCGTCTCAAGACGACCCCGGTGCGGCTCTTCCGTCGCGCGGCCGGAGCCGATCGCTGCAGGCATGGTGGCGTCTAGGGTTAACGGATCCTGTCGATCGGCGCTGCTGCTAAGCGGCACCCTGTCGGCGACATGGCATCTCGCCGGCTGCAATTAACGCACCTGCAATCGCCACCATCCGCCGCCCTTGATGACGCGCAGCGTCCAAATCCTCGGGCCGTGGTGGCTGGTTCTCTTTGCCGACGATCGCGGACGCGCCGTAGGGTGAGCCCGCCTCCAACATCGCCTCGTCGGTGTAGCCGGTCGGCAGGATCACCATGCCCAGGTGCGCCATTGGTGCGTACAGCGACAGTGTGACGACTTCGGATCCGCCATGCGGCCAAGATGCTGTCGCGAAGGCACCTCCAACCTTGCCAGCCAGGGCGCCCCGCTTCCACTGGGGGCCGAGCAGATCGAGAAAGTTCTTCAACTCCGTCGCCATTGCCCCAAAGTAGCTCGGCGTGCCGAACAGGATCGCGTCAGCCCATTCGGCATCTTCGTGGGTGGGAGCCTGGTAGAGGTCGTTCTGGCGAGCCGCACTCTCAGTCCAGCCTTCGACCTTCGCCATGGCGGCGGCATCAGCCACTTCTCGTGGTCGACGCACGCGCACTTCCGCGCCAGCGCCCCGCGCAGCTTCGGCTGCAGCGACTGCGAGCGCTTCAGCAGCACCGCTGCGTGAGTAGTAGACGATCAGCAGGCGGGTTGGGTCAGATGTCCGGTTGGCCACAGCGCCCTCCTACGGATTGGCGCTACGAGCTGCCGGCTGCGGATAGGATGGATTTCCGCCGGGTACAGCAGTGCTGTTGGAGGGCGACGTCGCGCTGCCCTTCCCGTCCTCGGTTCCGGTGATCTGCTTGCGCGATGCGCTCTGGCTCTGGCTCGCGTAATCGGGCGGGGAGCTTCCACCCTGCCAAATCATGAGCCCAGCCAGCGCTGCCAGCATCAAACTCACGCTGACGATCAGGACGTAGAGGGCCGGTCGGCCGCGCTTGCCTTGCCGACCATCTTGCCCAGAAAGTTGTTCTGCCACCGTTGAACCTCGTTCGCTCCATGATGCGAGCGCGTATAAGCAACGGGTCGCCGATAGGAGAGGTCCGGCCCTGTGGCGCTATGGCCTCGGGCTTGATTGCGACGCCGCCAAGACCCTGGACAGCGTCGCAACCGCGAGGCGTGACGAGCCTACTTGCCGCTGGGGGCAGCCCCGCTTCCGGTGGCACCATTGCCCGACCCGCTACCGGCGGGTGCGCCGGGCGTGCTGACGGGCGGACCGCCGCTGGTACCAGGCCCCGTGCCCGTGCTCATCGTACCCGTGCCCATCGAGCTACTCCCACCCGCCATCCGCTTCTCGGAGTTGCTCTTCACGCTGCCCGGGTTGTTCATGTTGCCTTCGGCGCTGCCACCGCCGGCTGGGGTCTGCGCGAGAGCCGCGTCTGCAACCGCGAACGATAGCACTGCGGCAAGCGCGAGGGTCTTCATCATGGCGTTTCCTCCAGACGGATCGGTTCGACCAGTTCAAATCTGAACGTCAGCCTGGCAGCTACCGTTCAGGCACTTGTCATGGCTGTGATTACAAATCGCGCTCGCGACGCAGCCGGAATGCCAGGATCAGCGCTCCAGGCCAGAACACGAGGCTGAGGAGGGCTATCGGGACGATGGGGCGACCTTTCCACCAGACGACGATGACCGGCAGGAACAGAACCACGATCGCGATGGCGAGGAAGGCCGAGAACCCAAGGTCGGACAAGTCCATATCAAGGGCCTGGATCTCGCAGCTGTTCCGCCGCATGCGGCAAAGGCTGCATTCTAATATGCATTCGCAGACAGTCGAATTGAGCAGCGTTCAAAAACGGACTGGCGGGGCTTGCGTTTTCCTCTC
>NZ_JALNUM010000147.1:0-13475 GCF_026540795.1 Methylobacterium sp. GC_Met_2 | reverse complement strand
CGCCGCGAGTTCCGCATCTCCAAAAGGAAGCCTGAGCCATGCTGGCCTTCACGGTCCGGCGCATCCTGGTCGCCCTGGCGGTGGCCTTCACGGTGTCGGTGGCGAGCTTTCTGCTCCTCCATCTCTCGGGTGACCTCGCCACCGCGATCGCCGGGCCCGAGGCTACCGGCCCGCAGATCGCCCAGATCCGCCAGGATTACGGGCTCGACCAGCCGATGCTGACCCAGTTCCTCACCTGGGGCTGGCGGGCGCTGCACCTCGATTTCGGCAATTCCTTCTACTTCCGCGAGCGGGTGATCGACCTGCTGGCCGCCCGCCTGCCGATCACTCTCTATCTCGGCTTCATCGCGCTGGCCGTGGCGTTGTTCGTGGCGATTCCGCTGGGCGTCGTCGCGGCCGTGAAGCGGGATACCTGGATCGACCGCACGGCGCTCGCCGTCTCGGTGCTCGGCCAGGCGATGCCGAGCTTCTGGTTCGGCCTGACGCTGATCCTGATCTTTTCCGTGAATCTCCGCTGGCTGCCGGTCTCGGGCAACGCCACGTGGAAGAACTTCGTCCTGCCGGCGATCGCGCTCGGCTACTACGCGATGCCCGCCGTGATGCGGCTGACCCGCAACGGCATGCTGGAGGTGCTGGCCTCCGACTACGTCCGCACCGCCCGCGCCAAGGGCCTGCCGCCCAGAAAAATCCTGGTGCGCCATGCGCTCCGCAACGCCGTGATCCCGGTGATCGCCCTGTCGGCGGTGCAGTTCGGGTTCATGCTCGGCGGCTCGATCGTGATCGAGGCGGTGTTCTCGCTCCAGGGCCTCGGCCAGCTGGCCTGGGAATCCATCGCCCGCAACGACTTCCCCGTCGTCCAGGCGATCGTGCTGGTTCTGGCCATGATCTACATCGGCCTGACGCTCGCGGCCGACCTGCTGAACGCCTTCCTCGATCCGCGCCTGCGCCTGGCATGAGGATGGAGCCCGCCATGAGCCTCCCCCCCGACACGGCAGCGCTCGCCGCCCCCGCCCTGCCCCCGGACGTGCCGATCGCCCTGGCGCCGGTGCCCTCCCCCACCCGCCTGATCCTGCGGCGGGGCCTGCGCCACACCGGCTTCCTGATCGGCGCCGGGATCCTCGGGCTGATCGTGCTGGCGGCGCTCGCCGCCCCGCTGATCGCCCCGCACGACCCCTACGCGCAGGATGTGTCCCGCCGCCTGATCCCGCCGATCTGGCAGGCCAAGGGCACCTGGGACCATGTGTTCGGCACCGACAAGCTCGGCCGCGACTACCTCAGCCGCCTGCTCTATGGCGGCCAGATCTCCCTGCTGATCGGCCTCTCGGCGGCTTTGATCTCCGGGCTGATCGGCACGGTGCTCGGATTATGCGCCGGCTATTTCGGCGGCTGGGTCGATTCGGTGGTGAGCTACATCGTGACCACGCGGCTCGCCATGCCGGTGGTGCTGGTGGCGCTCGCCATGGCGGCGCTGGTCGGCGGCTCCCTAAAGGTGGTGGTGCTGGTGCTGGGCTTCCTGCTCTGGGACCGCTTCGCCGTGGTGACGCGCGCCGCCACCCAGCAGATCCGCAACCAGGATTTCGTCAGCGCGGCGCGGGCAGTCGGGCTCTCGGACCTGCGCATCATCGGCCAGGAAATCCTGCCCAACATCATGAACGCCCTGATCGTGGTGGCGACCCTGGAGATGGCCCACGCGATCCTGCTGGAGGCTGCCCTGTCGTTCCTCGGGCTGGGCGTGCAGCCGCCCCTGCCGTCCTGGGGCCTGATGATCGCCGAGGGCAAGCAGTACATGTTCTTCCAACCCTGGGTGATCACCATCCCGGGCGTGGCGCTCCTCCTCCTCGTGCTGGCGATCAACCTCTTGGGGGATGGCCTGCGCGACATCACGGCGCCCGAGGCGCGCCACTGACGATGCCCTCCGGCGAGGATCCGGGTGGCACGGCACCAAAATGTTTCACGGGAAACACACCATGACGCGAGACGCCGCCATCGCGCGCGCCACCGACAGCTTCGATTCGGGCGCGTTCCTCGCCCTCCTGCGGGAGGCGGTGGCGATGCCCACCGAGAGCCAGGCCCCCGGCCAGGAGGCGGCTTTGCGCGCCTATCTCGACGCCTTCATCGCGCCGCTGGTCACCCGGCTCGGCTTCGCGACCCCAAAGGTCTTCCCCAACCCGGACGGGGTGCATGGGCCCTTCCTGATCGCCGAGCGGCACGAGACCGCCGACCTGCCGACCGTGCTGATCTACGGCCACGGCGACACGGTGCGGGGCTACCCCGAGCAGTGGCGCGCGGGCCTCGGCCCCTGGGAGATCGTGGTCGAGGGCGACCGCTGGTATGGGCGCGGCACCGCCGACAACAAGGGGCAGCACGTCCTCAACCTCGCCGCCCTGGAGCAGGTGATCGCGGCCCGCGACGGGCGGCTGGGCTTCAACGTGAAGCTGCTGATCGAGATGGGCGAGGAATCCGGCTCCCCGGGCCTGCGGCCGTTCTGCCGGGCGCAGGCCGAGGCGCTGCGGTCCGATGTGTTGATCGCCTCGGACGGACCGCGGCTCAACGGCGCGCGCCCGACCCTGTTCCTGGGCTCCCGCGGCGCCTACAATTTCGAGCTGAACCTCGATCTGCGGGAAGGCCCGCACCATTCCGGCAATTGGGGCGGCCTGCTGCGCAACCCCGGCACGGTGCTGGCCTCGGCGATCGCCTCGATGGTCGATGCCCGCGGCTCCATCCTGGTGGAAGCCCTGCGGCCGCCGCCGATCCCCGAGGGCGTGCGCGCGGCGCTCGCCGACATCCGCGTCGGCGAGGACCCGACCGCGCCGACGATCGATTCCGACTGGGGCGAGCCGGGCCTCACCCCGGCCGAGCGGGTCTTCGCCTGGAACACCCTGGAGGTGCTGGCCTTCAAGACCGGCGATCCGGACGGGCCGCTCAACGCCGTGCCGCCCCACGCCAAGGCGACCCTGCAATTGCGCTTCGTGGTCGGCACCGACTGGCAGAACCTGATCCCGAACGTCCGCGCCCATCTCGACGCGCACGGCTTCCCGATGATCGACGTTCGGCCGGCCCGCGCCGCGGAGGTTTTTCAGGCGACCCGGCTGCCGGTGGAGGATCCGTGGGTGGAATGGGCGCTCCAGTCGATCGAGGTGAGCAGTGGCAAAAAACCGGCGCTGCTGCCGAACCTCGGCGGCTCGCTGCCGAACGACGCCTTCTCGGAGATCCTGGGGCTGCCGACCCTGTGGGTGCCGCATTCCTACCCGGCCTGCCGCCAGCACGGGCCGGACGAGCACATGCTCGCCTCCGGCACCCGCGAGGGCATGGCGATCATGGCCGGCCTGTTCTGGGATCTGGGCGAGGCCGGGCCCGACATCCTCCGCCGCCGCACAGCGAGGGCCTGACACCATGAGCGAGCCGGTCGTCCGCATCCGCGATCTGACGATCGCGCTCCCCAAGGGCGCCGACCGCCCGCACGCGGTCGAGGGCCTGAACCTCAACCTCGAGGCCGGGAAGATCCTGTGCGTGGTCGGGGAATCGGGCTCGGGCAAGTCGATGAGCGCCTACGCGCTGACCGGCCTCCTGCCCCGGGCGCTGAAGCCGACGGCCGGCACGATCCTGTTCGAGGGCCGGGACCTCCTGACCCTCGACGAGCCCGCGTGGCGCCGCTTACGCGGCCGGCGCATCGCCATGGTGTTCCAGGAGCCGATGACGGCGCTGAACCCGGTGATGCGGATCGGCGACCAGATCGCCGAGATGTTCGAGGCCCACAACCTGCTCAGCCGCAGCGAGCGCCGGGCCCGGGCGGTGGCGCTCGCCACCGAGGTCGGCCTGCCGAATCCCGAGGAGGCGGTGCGGGCCTATCCGCACCAGCTCTCCGGCGGCCAGCGGCAGCGGGCGATGATCGCCATGGCGCTGGCGCTGGAGCCGTCCGTGCTGGTGGCCGACGAGCCGACCACGGCCCTCGACGTCACCACCCAGGCCCAGATCCTCCGGCTGATCCGCGATCTGCAGCAGAAGCGCGGGATGAGCGTCCTGTTCATCACCCACGATTTCGGCGTGGTGGCGGAGATCGCCGACCACGTGGCGGTGCTCCAGCGCGGGCGGTTGGTGGAATCCGGCACGGCCGAAGCGGTGCTGCGCAATCCCCAGGCGCCCTACACCAAGGCGCTGCTCGCCGCCGTCCCGAGCCTCACACCGCCGGCGCGCCCACCCCTGGCCGCGGCCCCGGTCGCCCTCTCGGTGACCGGCCTGTCCAAGACCTATGCGGGACGCGCCGGCCTGTTCGGCAAGCCACGGATCGTGGCGGCGGTCAGGCAAGTCTCCTTCGATGTCCGCCGTGGCGAGACTCTGGGCATCGTCGGCGAGTCCGGCTCAGGCAAGTCGACCACGGCGCGGCTCGCCATCCGGCTGATCGAGCCCGACGGCGGCACGGTCCGGCTGGGCGACCTCGACTACACGGCCCTCGGGAAGGCCGAATTGCGCGACAAGCGCAGCCGCATCCAGATGATCTTTCAGGATCCGTTCGCGTCGCTGAATCCCCGTCGCACCGTGGAACAGATCATCACGGCGGGCCCGATCGCCCATGGGGTGCCGGCCGCCGAGGCGCGCGAGCGGGCGCGCAGCCTCCTCGACCTCGTCGGCCTCGATCCCAAGGCCGCCGCCCGCTACCCGAACGCCTTCTCGGGCGGCCAGCGCCAGCGCATCGGCATCGCCCGGGCGCTCGCCATGGAGCCGGACGTGCTGGTGGCCGACGAGGCGGTCTCGGCGCTCGACGTCTCGGTCCAGCGGCAGGTGCTGGACCTGCTGGAGGACCTGAAGCAGCGCCTGTCGCTGGCGATGCTGTTCATCACCCACGACCTGCGGGTGGCGGCCACGATCTGCGACCGGATCGCCGTGATGCACCGGGGCGCCATCGTGGAGATGCGGGGCACCGCCGACCTATTCGCCGCCCCGGAGCACGCTTATACGCGCAGCCTGCTGGCGGCCGTCCCGGGCACACACGTGTCCTGAGCGCCTCTCGAGCCAAAATCGGGCCCATCTGGGACGCTGAGACAAGTTTTTTGGACAGAGTTGCCCTGTCGAGAATCGGGCCTTTCGGTAGGATGGTGTCGTGTCGAGGGTCGAGCGCCCCCGGCGGATCCACGGCCGAACCCGCTATCCGTCCACGCTCGCACCTCGAACGCGGCCGGGATTCTTTCAGCGTGTCCACTTCAGACCAGCCCGACGATATCCGGCGATCCGCCAAGCGCGCCCTGCCGGAAGTGCCGCCCTCGCTGCGCCGCGGGGCCGACAAACGGGTCACGCGCTGGATCGGCGCGGGTCAGCGCAAGGTGGCACTGTCGGATGCGGAACCCGCGGGCCCGGTGATGCCGGGCGAAGTCATCAGGCTGAGCTGGGCCGACACCTTCGGTCGGCCCGCACGCCCCGATCTCGGTCGGTGGTTCCAGTCCGATCCGATGACCGCGCAGGTGCTGCCGTTCCGGAGCAGAGCGGATCGACAGAGCGCAGCGCGGCGCGACGCCGATCAGCCGTTCGTACCCGTCCGGCGCTGATCGACCCGGCCGCCAGGGACGCCCAGGCCGATCGCCTTCGCAAGCGCTGAGCGCTGCGCGGCGTAGCCAGGAGCCGTCATCGGGTAATCCTCCGGCAGGCCGTAGCGCTCCCGGTACTGCTCGGGCGTCAGGCCGTGGGCGGTGAGATGGCGCTTCAGGGTCTTGTAGGACCGCCCGTCGATAAAGCTGGTGATACCGTCCTGCTGGACCGACTTGCGGATCTGCGCGGGCGTCGGCTGTTCGACCGGCGGCGCGGCCTCGACGGTGCGCGGCCCGCCGAGATTGTTCAGCGTCGCATGCACGCCCGCCATCAGCTCGGGCAGTGCGGTCGGCGGGACGGGATTGTTCGAGACATAAGCCGCAACGATTTCGGCAGCGAGCTTGACGCGCTCGAGGGCAGTCTCTGGATTTCTTTCGGGCACAGCGCGAGTCCGATCAAATCTTTCAAGGGTGGCGTCGATGGTTCCAAAAGCAAAACCCACGCTTGTGTCAAGACGTCCTTGACCGAAATCCTGCCGAGAAGAGAGAAATTTAATTCATCTCGGCCGACATTCAGCTGCGAACAAGGTTATCCTCAAACGGTACAGCCATAAATCGAGGCTACTTATAGCATCATTGTTCGTCACTGACGCCCAATATCGTCTCGGCCTGTGCGTGGATCATTTTTTACGGGATGAGACCGTTCCGGACCGCGACGGAGGACGGAGGTGTGGATAGCGAATCGCGGTCGTTCGAGCGGCGCCGTTGATCGGACTTCGCGCGGTGGTGGGATCGGCCGGGGATCGCCCCACGCGTTGACGCCCGGATCCGCCCCTGGGAAACCTCGGGCGCGGCGGCATCGCCGCTCAGGCCCACACCGTCGCACGCGCAGGCCGAGACCCGGTCAGATACACCGGGTCTGCGTCGCATTGCGGGGTCCGCTCCGGCGGGACGCGTTCTGCCGGGACCGGGCTATCTCAGGCCTGCATGCCCCAGCGCCGGATGGTGCGCGCTTCGATCGTCTGGAAGATCAGGTTCTCGACCACCAAGCCGATCAGGATCACGGTTAGCAACCCGGCGAACACGTTGGGGATGTCGAGCATGTTCTTGTTCTCGAAGATGAACCACCCCAGCCCACCAGAGCCCGACGACACGCCGAAGACCAGTTCGGCCGCGATCAGCGTGCGCCACGCGAAAGCCCAGCCCACCTTCAGACCCGTCAGGATGGCCGGGAACGCCGCCGGGATCAGGATCTTGCCGATCAGCCGCGGACCCGAGAGCCCATAATTGCGCCCCACCATCGTCAGCGTTCGGCTCACCGACAGGAAGCCCGAATGGGTGTTGAGCGCGATCGCCCAGGTCACCGAATGCACCAGCACGAAGATCAGGCTGCCATTGCCGAGGCCGAACCAGATCAGCGCCAGCGGTAGCAGCGCGATCGCCGGCAGCGGATTGAACATGGCGGTCAGCGTCTCCAGCACATCCGTGCCCATCCGCGAGGCGATCGCCAGCCCCGTGAGTAGGCTCGCGAGCCCCACACCGGCCGCGTAGCCCATCAGCAGGACCTTGAGCGACGACCAAGCACGGGCCGGCAGCGTGCCGTCCATGATGCCCCGGACAAAGGCTTCCACCGTCGCCGAGAAGGTCGGAAACAGGAGGTCGTTGTCGAGGTAGCGCCCGTAGGCCTCCCAGATCCCGGCCAGCACCGCCAGGATCACCAGCTTGCGCAGCCAGCCCTGGTTGAACAGGCGCTCGAAGAGCGACAGCGGCTTCTCCACCACCGGCGCGCCTGCCCCGCCCCGGGCCGGGCCCAGCGCGTACTCGATCTCGGGCCGGGCCGACGGCGCCGGGCGGGGCGGCATGCCTGCGGACGGACCCGGCGCCACGGGCGGCGCGGGGCGCGGTTGGGCGAGCACTGGGGCGCTAGACATTCTCGGCCTCCGGGATCTCCTCGGCAAACAGCATCTGCTGGATGCGGCTCTCAAGGGCCAGCGCGGCCTCGGGCGTGGCTGCGCTGTTGAGCTCGGCCTTGACCTCGCCAGGGTGGGGCGACAGCAGCAGGATGCGCGCGCCGATCTTGATCGCCTCCGGGATCGAGTGGGTCACGAACAGAACGGTGAAGCGTGTGCCCTCCCACAGGGCCAGAAGCTCGTCCTGCATGCGCCGGCGTGTGAGCGCGTCGAGCGCCGCGAACGGCTCGTCCATGAGCAGGATGTCGGGCTCCATCGCCATGCCGCGGGCGATGGCCACGCGCTGCTTCATGCCGCCCGACAGCGTGTGCGGGTAGCTGTCAGCGAAGCGGGTCAGGTTGACCTTGTCGATGTACAGGTCCGCCCGCTCGCGCGCGGCCTTGCCGGTGAGCCGGCCGGAGGCTTCGAGCGCGAACACGACGTTCTGGCGCACCGTCTTCCAGGGCAGGAGCTGGTCGAATTCCTGGAACACCATCATGCGGTCGGGACCGGGCTGGGTGACCGGCCGACCCTTGAGGCGGATCTCGCCCTCGGTGGGGGCCATGTAGCCGCCCACGGCCTTGAGCAGCGTCGACTTCCCGCAACCCGAAGGGCCCAGCAGCACGAACCGGTCCCCGGGAAACACTTGGAAGCTCACCCGGTAGGTCGCGGTTACCAGATGGTCCCGTGTCTTGTACCGAAGCGTGACGCCGTCCACCTCCAGAAGAGGTCGATCCGTATCCATCCATCCTCCCGGGCGCCGCGGCTTGGTGCGCGTTTCGCTGAGGGCTCCACGATGGCTTGGCCCTCACGGGAAAGTGTATCGGTGCGCCGAACAGGCTGTAAAGGCCGTTATTTTGTATGTAACAGGACCGATATCCTAATTCACCTGTCCTGATCCGTTACGTCGGGTGCCACCATCGGCCCTTGAGCACCACGCCCTCGGCGGTGATCCGCTGCGCGCCGGTCATGTGCTCGCCGCGTGTGTCGACGTAGTCGAATGCACCGTCCCGGACCGCCAGCACGGTGGCGTCGCCGAGCGCGCCGACCTTCAGGGTGCCGTACTCCATCCGCTTCACCGCCACGGCGGCGTTCACCGTGGAGGCGGCGATCACGTCGGTGAGGCTCATGCCGAGGCAGAGCATCTTGGACATGGTGGTGACCTGATCGAAGGCCGGCCCGTCGATGCAGAGTTGGTGCACGTCCGACGAGATCGTGTCGGGCAGGAAGCCGCCCGCCATCATGGCCCGCGCCGTCTTGAACGCGAACGAGCCCTTGCCGTGGCCGATGTCGAACAGCACGCCCCGGGCGCGGGCCTCGCGCACGGCGGGCTTCACCGCGCCCTGGGCGGTCACGGGGGAATTGGGGAAGGGCCGGAACGCGTGGGTCAGCACGTCGCCGGGGCGGAGCATCGCCAGCACCTCCTCGTAGCTCGGCGGCGGCTCGTCGATATGGGCCATCAGCGGCAGGCCGGTCTCCTCCGCGACCTGAAGCGCGATGCCGAGCGGCGCGGTGCCCTGGTCCCCCGAGGAATTGCGCCCGACCCGGACCTTGATGCCGATGATCACGTCCCGGTTGGCCTCGGCGACCTCGACGGCCTCGCGGGGCGCCATCAGGCGCGGATCCTGGCTCTCGCCGACCATGATGGTCTTCGAGAAGGCGTAGATGCCCGCGAAGGAAACGTGCAGGTAGGCGAGGATCCGCGCCTCCGAGCGGTCGATGACATGCTTGCGGAAGCCGGCGAAGTTGCCGGGCCCGGCGCTGCCGGTATCAACCGACGTGGTCACCCCGGAGGTGCGGCAGAATTCGTCGGCGTCGATGCCGATCGATGTGCCGCCCCAGTAGACGTGGGTGTGCAGGTCGATCAGGCCCGGCGTGACGATCGCGCCGGCCATGTCGCGCACCTGCGTGCCCGGGCCGGCCGGGAGGTCGCGGCCGAAGCCCGAGACCCGGCCGTCCGCGAAGGCGACATCGCAGAGGCCGTCATGGTTCTGCGACGGGTCGATGACCCGCGCGCCCTTCAGGATGAGGTCGTGCTGCACGTCTGGCTCCGGGTCAGGCCGCCTTGGCAGGCACGGCCTTGTCGTTGAGGTGGCAGGCCGCGAAGTGGCCGGCGCCCACGGCATCGAGCCCGGGCACCTCGGTTCGGCAGCGGTCGAAGGCGTGGGGGCAGCGGGTATGGAAGCGGCAGCCCGACGGCGGGTTGATCGGGCTCGGCACGTCGCCCTTGAGCACGATCCGGGTGCGCCCGGCCCCGGGCTCGGGGATCGGCACCGCCGAGAGCAGGGCCTGGGTGTAGGGGTGCTTCGGGGCCAGGAAGATGTCGCGGCGCGGGCCGATCTCGACGATCCTGCCGAGATACATCACCGCCACCCGGTGGGTCATGTGCTCGACGATCGCGAGGTCGTGCGAGATGAACAGCATCGCGAGGTCGAGTTCGCGCTGCAGGTCGCGCAGCAGGTTGACGATCTGCGCCTTCACGGAGACGTCGAGCGCCGAGACTGCCTCGTCGCAGATGATCAGGTCCGGCTCGGCGGCGAGCGCCCGGGCGATGCCGATGCGCTGGCGCTGGCCACCCGAGAACTCGTGGGGAAACCGCCCCAGCGCCTCGCGCGGCAAGCCGACCCGCTCCATCAGGCTGGCCAGCCGGCTCTCCAAGTCGGCTTTATTCCGGGCGAGGCCGAAATTGTGGATCGGCTCGGCCAGGATCGCCCGCACCCGCATCCGCGGGTTGAGCGACGAGAACGGATCCTGGAACACCATCTGGATGTGCCGCCGCAGGGGCCGCAGCGTCCCGGGCGAAAGGTCGTCGATGCGCCGCCCGTCCAGCACCACCTGGCCGGCGGTGGGGGCGTAGAGGCGCATCAGCGCCTTGGCGACAGTGGACTTGCCGCAGCCGGATTCGCCGACGAGCGACAGGGTCTCGCCGCGGGCGACCGTGAAGGACAGGCCGTCCACCGCCTTCAGCACGCGCTTGGACTGGCCGAACAGGCCGCCGCCGAGGGCGAAATGCTTCTTGAGGTCGTTGACCTCGAGCAGGGTGCGACCGACGGGTGCGGGCGTGGCGCTCATGCCGCGAGGGCGTCCTTCGGCGCGTAGTGGCAGGCGGCGAGATGGCCCGGGGCCTTCGGCTCCAGGGCCGGCGCGTAGGTGCGGCACAGGTCGGTCACGTCCGGGCAGCGGCCGGCGAAGACGCAGCCCTCGATCCGACCTTTGAGGCTCGGCACCATGCCGGGGATCTCGGCGAGCCGCGCGTCGGCCCCGTGCTCGACCGATCCGAGCTTCGGCACCGCCCCCATCAGGCCGCGCGTGTAGGGGTGGCGCGGCGCCCGGAACAGCTCGCGGACCGGCGCCTCCTCGACCTTGCGGCCGGCATACATCACCACCACCCGGTCGGCGACTTCGGCGACCACGCCGAGATCGTGGGTGATCAGCATGATGGCGGCGCCGACCCGGGCCTTCAGGTCGCGCATCAGGTCGAGGATCTGGGCCTGGATGGTCACGTCCAGCGCCGTGGTCGGCTCGTCGGCGATCAGGAGTTTCGGCGAGCAGGCGAGCGCGATGGCGATCATCACCCGCTGGCGCATGCCGCCGGAGAGCTGGTGCGGATATTCCCGCACCCGGCGCCGCGGCTCGGGGATGCCGACCAGCGTCAGCATCTCCACGGCCCGCTCCTCGGCCTCGCGCCGGCTCAAGCCCTGATGCAGGCGCAGGGTCTCGCCGATCTGGCGGCCGACCGTCAGCACCGGGTTCAGCGAGGTCATCGGCTCCTGGAAGATCACGCTGATGTCGTTGCCGCGGATCTTGCGCATGGCGCGGTCCGGCAGATCGAGGAGGTTTTTTCCTTCGAACTTGATCGCGCCGGCGATGCGGGCCGGCGGCTCGGGCAGGAGCCGCAGGATCGACATCGAGGTCACCGACTTGCCGCAGCCGGATTCGCCCACGATCGCCAGGGTCTCCCCCGATCCGATCGCGAACGAGACCCCGTCCACCGCCCGGTTGACCCCGTCGGGGGTGCGGAAATGGACCTGCAGGTTCTCGATCGACAGGAGGGGTGCGCCGCTCATCACGCGTCCGATCTCAGACATCTTTCGCCATGCGGGGATCGAGGGCGTCGCGCAGGCCGTCGCCGACGAGGTTCACCGCCAGAACGGTTGTGGACAGGAAGATCGCCGGGAACAGGATGATGTAGAACTTCACCTGCCAGAGCGCCCGGCCCTCGGCCATGATGTTGCCCCAGGAGGGCGTCGAGGGCGGCACGCCCGCGCCGATGAACGACAGGATCGCCTCGGTGATCATCGCGGAGGCGCAGATGTAGGTCGCCTGCACGGTCATGGGCGCGAGCGTGTTGGGCAGGATGTGGCGCCAGATGATCGCCGGCATCCGCGTGCCCGTGGTCACCGCCGCCTCCACGTAGGGCTGCTCGCGCAGGGACAGCACCACGCCGCGTACGAGGCGGGCGACGCGCGGGATCTCCGCGATGGTGATCGCCACGATGACGTTCTGGACCGAGCCGCGGGTCAGCGCCATCAGCGCGATGGCGAGCAGGATCGGCGGGATCGACATCATGCCGTCGACGACCCGCATGACGATCCCGTCGAGCCAGCGCACCATGCCGGAGACGAGTCCGACCGCCAGACCCGCGATCGAGGCGAGGAACGCCACCGAGAAGCCGACCAGCAGCGAGACCCGGGCGCCGTAGACCACCCGCGAGTAGACGTCGCGGCCAAGCATGTCGGTGCCGAACCAGTACTGCGCGGAAGGCATCCGGGTCCGCTTGGCCGGCGCCAGGGCGGTCGGATCGACGGTGCCGAGCCATGGTGCCAGCGCCGCCATCAGGAACACGATGAGTAGTAGCAGGCCACCGACCACGATGGTCGGGTTGCGCCGGACATAGGTCCAGACCGGGCCCCGGTGCTTGCGCACCGGGATCACGTCCGGCAGCGGCGCCGCGACGGCGAGGCCCGGCGGCAGCGAGGCCTTTGAGAGCGTGCCTCCGGGCGGAGCGCCCGCCTGCGGGGCGCGATCGGGGAAGGGCGCGACGGTCGCGGTCAATAGCGGATCCTCGGGTCGAGCACGGTGTAGAAGAGATCGATGGCGAGGTTCACCAGCACGTAGACGAAGCTGAACAGCAGCACGACGCCCTGGATGACCGGGTAATCGCGCCGCAGGATCGCATCGACCGTGAGCCGGCCGAGGCCGGGGATCGCGAAGACTGTCTCGGTCACCACCGCGCCGCCGATCAGCAGGGCGATGCCGATGCCGATGACGGTGACGATCGGCACCGCGGCGTTCTTGAGGGCGTGGATGAACAGGACCGGCCCCTGCGACAGACCCTTGGCCCGGGCGGTGCGGACGTAATCCTGGCTCAGCACATCCAGCATGGTGGCTCGGGTCACCCGGGCGATCAGCGCGATGTAGACGAGGCCGAGCGTCACCGCGGGCAGGATCAGGTTCGACAGCCAGGGCCACAGCCCCTGCTCGATCGGCGTGTAGCCCTGCACGGGCAGCCAGCCGAGTTCGAGGGCGAAGACGTAGGCCAGGATGTAGCCGACCACGAAGACCGGCACCGAGAAGCCCATCACGGCGAGCCCCATCACGAGGCGGTCGATCAGGGTGCCGGCCTTCCAGGCGGCCACGACGCCGAGCGGCACCGCCACCGCGATGGCGAAGACCAGGGTGACCAGCATCAGCGAGACGGTGGGCTGCACCCGCTGGCCGATCATGGTGGTGACCGGCAGGTTGGTGAAGATCGAGGTGCCGAGATCCCCGTGGATGATCTGCCAGGACCATTCGCCGAACCGCACCAGGAACGGCCGGTCGAGGCCGAGCGTGGCGCGGATGCGGATGATATCCTCGGGGCTCGCCTGATCGCCCGCGATGATCGCGGCCGGATCGCCGGGGGCGAAGTACAGGAGGCTGAAGACGAACAGCCCGACCACCGCCATGACCGGGATGGTGGCGAGGATGCGCCTGCCGATATAGCCGAGCATGGGTCCTCGCTAGG
>NZ_JALNUM010000146.1:0-13832 GCF_026540795.1 Methylobacterium sp. GC_Met_2 | reverse complement strand
TGCTCTGACGCATTCACTTCGTTCACGCGAGTGAGCACGAGTTCTTTGGTTTTGCATCAATTTTTCCAGACTCGGCTGACGCCTCCGTCTGGATCGATGCACTAGGGGATGCTCCACGCCGGCACGGCCGATGCGGCCGTGAGCGTATCACCGCGTGATCCTGCCGCTGGACCCGAAGCAGCGCCGTACCAAGTTCAAACAGACTTCCTCGACCGCGCGAGACCCCGGCCGCCGATCTTGGCCTGCCGCATCGCGATCCGGGGGGAGGGACAGGCCTGGCCGTGGCACGGATCCGGCTTTGCGGTCGATCGGGCCTGCCGGGCGAGACCGGATCGGCCCTTCCAGCTGCGGCAGATGTGGCGCGCCGGGTATCGTCTCCGCTACCAGGGCGCATCGGCGGGCTGCGCAGCGCCCGGCGACGGCAAATGTGAGGTCCCGATGTTCCTGAGCATCTTCGACATCTTCAAGATCGGCATCGGGCCGTCGAGCTCACACACGATGGGACCGATGCTCGCATCCGCCCGCTTCCTCGATGCGCTCCGCGAGCGCAGCCGCCGCTCGGCCGACATGCCGGCTTCGCTCCGCATCGAGGTCGTCCTGCACGGCAGTCTCGCCTTCACCGGACAGGGGCACGCCACGGATCGGGCGGTCATCCTTGGCCTCCTCGGGTTGCGGCCGGATACGCACGATCCCGACGAGGCCGCCCGCCGCGAGGCAGCGCTGCGCGCCACAGGTCGGATCGACGCCCCGGGCCTTCCCCCGATCGCGTTCGCAGTCGGGCAGGGGGTCGTGTTCGATTACGGCCCGCCCCTGCCAGGCCACGCCAACGGCTTGATCTTCCGCGCCACCGACCAGGACGGCACCCCGTACTTGACGGAAACCTTCTATTCGATCGGCGGCGGCTTCGTCCTGACCGCGGGGGAAATGGCCGGGGGCGACATCAAGGCCGTCGATGCCTCCGTGCTGCGCCCCTATCCGTTCGGAAGCGCCGCCGAGATGCTCGCGATGGGCGCGGCGTCGGACCGCAGCATCGCGGCCATGAAGAGGGCGAACGAAACGGTCAGCCGCAGCGACGCCGATCTCGACGACGGCCTCGATCGGATCTGGGCCGTCATGGACGCGTGCATCGATCGCGGTCTGGCCACCGACGGGACCCTGCCGGGCGGCCTGAATGTCCGCCGCCGCGCCCGGCGCATTCATCAGGCGCTGCTGTCGGAGCGGGGCACCAACCGCGTACAGCCGCACGTCGCCAACGACTGGCTGTCGGTCTACGCGATGGCGATCAATGAGGAGAATGCCGGCGGTGGACAGGTCGTGACCGCGCCGACGAACGGTGCCGCCGGGGTCGTCCCCGCGGTCATGCGCTACTATCGCGACCACTGCATCGGCGCGGATCAGACCGGAATTCACGATTTCCTGCTGGTGGCTGCGGCGATCGGCGGCCTGATCAAGACCAACGCCTCGATCTCCGGTGCCGAAGTCGGGTGCCAGGGCGAGGTCGGGTCGGCCGCCGCGATGGCGGCCGCCGGTTTCTGCGCCGCGCTTGGCGGCAGCAACGCGCAGGTCGAGAACGCCGCCGAGATCGCCCTGGAGCATCACCTCGGTCTCACCTGCGACCCGATCCGCGGGCTGGTGCAGGTTCCGTGCATCGAGCGCAACGGCCTCGGGGCGATCAAGGCCGTCGCCGCCGCGTCGCTGGCGCTGCGCGGCGACGGCAGCCACATCATGCCGCTCGACAACTGCATCGAGGCGATGAAGCAGACGGGGCGCGACATGAGCATCCGGTACAAGGAAACCTCAACCGGCGGCCTCGCGGTCAATCTTCCGGAATGTTGACGGCGTGCGCCGAACGGCGACCGCCGCCCACGATGAGGACAATCCGATGGAGACCCTAACCGCGGCGCGCGACAGGGGCGGACCAGCCGCCTTCATCCCGCCCATGCCGCCACTGGCACCGGACCGCGTAGGGGCCCTCGGGGTCCTGGCCGGCCTGCGCCGCAACGCCTACGCCGCTTTTCCGCCCCGGTGCCGCGCCCAAGGCGTGGTCGTGATGCCCCCGCCCGGCCGCGACGTCGTCATAGCCGCCGGCCCGCAGGCGATGCGCGACGTGCTGGTCCTGGCGCGCTTGCTGCGGGACAACGACCTCGTCCTCGACGACGACGCCCCGGTGCTGCCGGTCGGGTCCTTCGCCACCCGGCCGAGCCGATCCCCGACCTTCCGCCTGCAGCCCTGCGCGTGAGGGCGAACGCCGCCAGACCGGCTGGATCCTAACGCGCGGCGTGGCGGAGATCCTCGGTCGTGCCGCATCACCGGCCAGCCGGAGCCGCGTGCTCCGCCACCGGACCCGACGGTCCCAGCGCGGCCATGAACGCCGCGAGATAGGGCCGCCACAGCGTGGCGTAGCGCAGCGACTGGTGGCCATGCGTCTCGGCGGAGGCCGGGACCAGGACGAACTGCGCCCCGGGGATCCGCCGGATCGCCGGATCCATCACGCTGAGCTCGATCGGATTGAGCGCATCGTCGGCGAAGTTGATCGCCAGGAGCTTCGCCTTGATCTCCCCGAGCCGGGGCAACGGATCGTAGTCGAACGACGAATCGAACCAGTACAGCCAGTCGTTGGCGTCGACCTTGCCCGCGTAATTGGCGGCGAGCCGGCCGTAGAGCGTCACCGCGTCGGCGTTGGTTGGCGCCGCCTGTTGCTGGCTGAGCACGCTCTCGGTCATGATGTTGAAGATCGGCAGCACCTTGGTGAACTGCGTCGGTTGCGTCTCGTAATCTCCGCCCTTGTAGTCCGGGTCCGAGCGGATGGCCTCGATCACCAGGCGCCGCCACAGCGCGTTGCGCCCGCTCACCGGGATCGGCTGGCTGGCCACCGCCACGAGGCCGTCCATCATGCCGGAGTGGCGCTCGCCCCACATCCAGGCCTGCATACCGCCCATCGAGGTGCCGATCACCGCCCGCAAGTGCCGGATCCCGAGCCCCTCGGTGACGACGCGGTACTGCCCTTCGACCACATCGCCGTAGCCGTAGCGGGGAAATCGCCCGCGCAGGCCGTCGGAGGGTTTCGATGAGCCGCCGCGGCCGAGCCCGTCGGTCAGGACGACGAAGTACTGCGCCGCGTCGAGCGGTGCGCCCGGCGCGAACAGCTCCGGACCCATCGTCGGGGCGAGGAACTGCTTGCCGGTGCCGGTCGTGCCGTGGAGCACCAACACAGCGTTGTCGATGTCCCCGTTCGCGTCGCGGTGGGGGCTTCCGAGTGTCGTGTAGTGCAGCCGCGCCTCCGGCAGGACGGCGCCGCTCTCCAGCTTGAAGCCCGCGACGACGAGATCCGCCTCGTGCTGGTTCGGATAGGGGGCCGGGTCGCCCGCCGCGCCGGACGCGAATGCGATCGCCCAGGCGGCGAGGATTGTCCGCGTAAGACCGGTCCGGCCGGCCGAGGCTGTGGTCGTCATGGCTCCAACTCGCTTCCCTGGCGGCTCTAAGCCCTTGATGGGCGTTCTCTCTCACGCCGAGCCGGTGCCCCCCTCGGCGCAGAGCGCTCCTGTCGCCGCGACCCGCGTGCCGAACGTTTTGGCACAGGTCTTGGGCAGATCACCGAGCCCGGTAGGCGACCCGGATCTCGCCGACCCCGTCACAGGTGCCGTGCAGGACATCCCCGGGCCTGACCGCACTCACCCCGGCGGGGGTGCCGGTCATCAGCAGGTCGCCGGGCAGAAGCTCGACCGCCCGCGACAGGCAGGCCAGTGCCTCCGCGACCGACCAGATCATCTGGTTGAGATCGCCGCTCTGGCGCTCCTCGCCGTTGACCGCGACCGCGATCCGGCCCGTGGCCGGATGGCCGATGCGCGCGGCCGGGACGATCGGGCTGATCGGGCAGGAGCGGTCGAAACCCTTCGACAGGTCCCAGGGCCGCCCGAGCTTCTTCGCCTCGGCCTGGACGTCGCGCAGCGTCATGTCGAGGCCGACGGCGTAGCCGTAGACCAGCTCCAGGGCCTCCGCGGCGTCGATATTCGCGCCGCCCCGACCGAGCGCCGCCACCAACTCGACCTCGTGGTGGAGATCGTCGGTCTGGTCCGGGAACGGCAATTCGCCGCCGCCGGCGACGACCGCGTTGGCCGGCTTGGCGAAGAAGAACGGCGGCTCCCGGTCGGGGTCATGGCCCATCTCCCGGGCATGCGCGGCGTAGTTGCGACCGACGCACCAGACCCGCCGCACCGGGAAGGCGGCGGCCTCGCCCTCCACGGGGATGGTCGCGAATGCGGGCGGGTCGATCACGTAGCGCATCGTAGGCTCTCTAACCAATCCTGCATATTGGTTAGAAGCGGAAGCGAGGGGCGTCAAGGTCATCGATACACCGCTGACGGCCCAGGCCGCTGCGGCAATCTCTCCCGGAAGGATACCGGTTCGGCGCAAGAGAGCGCGTCGAAACAAAGGCTTAGAGCCATGCCCGCTTGCAACGCGATCTGGCCCGGCTCTAGACGGGACAGCATGGATCCCGACGCCGCCCCGGTTCTGACGCTCCTGCAGGCCTATCTCGCGAAGACGCGGCTGCCAGCCGACGGCCGGCTGCCGCCCGAGCGGGTTCTCGCCGAGGCGCTCGGGACATCGCGGGGGGAATTGCGCAAGGCGCTGTCGGTGATGGAAGCCGACGGTCAGCTCTGGCGCCATGTCGGTAGAGGCACCTTCCTGGGATCGCGCCCCCTGGCGGCGATCGATGAGGTGGCGGCGCTGGCGACCCGCGCGACGCCCCCCGACCTCGTCCAGGCGCGCTTGGCGGTGGAGCCCGAGCTGGCGGCCCTCGCCGCCCTGCACGCCGCGCCCTCCCAACGCGACGCGCTCCGCCGGGCGCTCCGCGCGAGCTGCGGTGCCGGGCAGACATGGCGCGGCTACGAGCTTGAGGACGCGCGCCTCCACCGGGTGATCGCGCTCGCCGCCGGGAACCCGCTGCTCCTGTTCCTGTACGATCACCTCGCCGCCATCCGGCGCGTGATGACCTGGGATCGTCCGCGTGCCGCTGAGGAGGGGCCGCCGGCCGATCACCCATCCTTCGCCGAGCACGACCGGATCGTGGCCGCGATCGCCGCGCGGGATCCAGCCGCGGCCCGGCGCGAGATGGCCGCTCACGTCACGGCGGTTCACGCCGCGATGGCACCGGCCTGATCCTGCCGACGATCCGAGGTGTCGCCGGAATTCGGCTCGGCCGGAGGGCGAAGGGGCGCGGACGGACCGGTTGCGATCCGTGCCGCACACCGGTGCCACACGCGGCGCTGCCTGAAAGCGGGCGTTCGGCTGCACCAAGCGCCGTGTACTAAAGGGGGGGGCAGTCTGAGATGTGACGCGCGTAAACTTCTGGGCACCACTTGCTAATATAGGTAAGGAATTGCGTCCCGTCGACCAGTTTCGGTCGGCGAAGACCGTCGCAGGAAAGGCGGCATTGCCTTGCCGGATCGGTTCGAACAAAGCCGCATCGACGCTGAGATCGGCCGCAGCGACGCCAGCCAAGATCCGTTCGCCGCTGCTGTGCGGGCGACGCGGATGCCGATGCTGATCACCGACCCTCACAAGCCCGATAATCCGATCGTCTTCGTCAACGACGCATTCTACAATCTGACCGGATACGCCCGTGACGAGGTGATTGGGCGGAATTGTCGTTTCCTGCAGGGGCTCGAGACGCGACGCGAGGACATCGACAGGCTGCGCGAGGCCATCGCACGTCGGGTGGCGATCGAGCTCGATCTGCTGAACTACAAGAAGAATGGCGAAACGTTCTGGAACCGGCTGCTGATTTCCCCGGTCTTCGATCGCGACGGCGAACTCACTTTCTTCTTCGCCTCGCAATGCGATGTGACCCTCGAACGGGAGAAGCTGGTCCGCGTCCAGCGCGATCGGGATGCCCTGGAGCAGGAGGTCGAGCGCCGCACCCTCGCCCTGACGCGCAGCGAGGATCGCATGCGCTTCATCATGAAGGCGGGCCGCTTCGGCTCGTGGACGCTGGACCTGGCCGACATGCGGCTGGTCGCCTCCGACGTCTGCAAGGAGAATTTCGGCCGGGATGTGCACGAACCGTTCGGCTACGCGGAGTTGGTCGCGAGCATCCTGCCGGAGGACCGGTGCCGCATGCAGGCGGCCGTGCAGGCCTCGATCCGCGACCGCACTGACTACGACATCGAGTATCGCGTCCATACACCGAAGGGTGAGGCGCGCTGGCTGCAGATCCGCGGGCAGACCTTCTACGATGTGGACGGCCAACCGTTGAGCATGGCGGGGGTGTCGATCGACGTCACGGAACGCAAACGCACCGAAGAGCTCCGCGCCCTTCTGGCCGCCGAGCTGAACCACCGGGTCAAGAACTCGATGGCGACGATGCAGTCCATCGCCCACCAGACCCTCGGCAATGCCGCGTCGCTGGCCGACGCGCGGGCGACCTTGGACGCTCGGCTGCAGTCGCTGTCGACCGCCCACGACGTGCTGACTCGCGAGAGCTGGGATGGGGCGACCCTCGCGGAGATCGCCGAGAGGGCGCTGCAACCGTTCCGCCAGAGGGATGGCAGACAGTTCAAGGTCGGCGGTCCGCACGTGAAGCTGTCGCCCCGGCAGGCCCTGGCCTTCGTGATGGCGCTGCACGAACTGGCGACCAACGCGGTCAAGTACGGCGCCCTGTCGAGCGGCGCGGGCCGGGTGATCCTCAATTGGGATGTCGTGGACGGCGCGCGGCCCGAGCGCCTGTGGGTGCGCTGGGAGGAACTCGGCGGCCCCCCCGGTCGCCCCGCCGCAGCGCAAGGGGTTCGGCTCGCGGATGATCGAGCGGGCCCTGGCCGCCGAACTCGACGGAACGGCCGAAATCGACTACCGGCCGCGCGGCTTGGTCTGCACGGTCGAGGCTCCTCTGCCGGACATGGCCGGACCCCCTCAAGGTTAAGGGTCTTGGCCGGTCGCAGGTTTCGTAGCAAAATCGGCGGCAACTTCTGCGAAACCTGCTCAGAGCGCGCTTTGCCGAAGTGGATACCGGTTCAGCCGTGCGGCATCACCGATACCGCGGCCGGTGCACTTCCGAGCCCTCGTGGGACTGGTCGATCGGGCTCCAGAAGCCGTCCGTAGACGCACTGCGCGGACGCACGGGAACGTACCCGCCGTCCCAGCTGCGAGGCCTTACGTCCGGTGTCCTACCGATGCCATCATCGCCATAGCGATACATCTCGACGCGGTCGCCTTCGGTCTGGCCGCGCCTGTCGACGGGGTCCGTCGTCTCGCTCGCGCTGCGCGGCGCGCGCTTTATCGTTGCGGGCTTCGCCTCAAAGTAGTCACGATAATCCCCGTAGGCCTCGCCCGCCAGCGCACTGACAGTCGATCCGAACACCATGGCGACTGCGAGCAGCATCTTCATGGTCGTACACCGTCTGCCTGTGCGTCGACATCTGGCAGATCTGAAATGCACGTCAGCCTGCCGAACCGCGTGAGATCATAGACCGCCTGTTCGAAAGCGCGGTGACATACGACACGGCCAAAATCTTGCCTGCGCCGAACAGGATTTGGGGTTGTTCAGGCCTCGCGATCGTTCCGATCTCGCCCCAAGCGGCAAGACTCGGCCGTTTCGGAGGCGCGGCTCCTGGGCCGTAACCACGCGTTGAGCTCTCGGTCTTGGGAGCCTATGCATAGGCCCCATGGACCTCCAACTGCCCGCCATACCCGCCCTGGCTCCGCTCACCCGCAAGCCGCCGACCGGACAGGCCGCGCCGTTCCTGCCGATGAGCCGCGCCGAGATGGCGGCGCTCGGGTGGGAGTCCTGCGACATCGTGCTGGTGACGGGTGACGCCTATGTCGATCATCCGAGCTTCGGCATGGCGATCATCGGCCGGCTGCTCGAAGCGCAGGGATTCCGGGTCGGCATCATCGCCCAGCCCGACTGGCAATCGGCCGAGCCGTTCAAGGCGCTCGGCAAGCCGAACCTGTTCTTCGGCGTCACCGGCGGCAACCTCGATTCGATGGTGAACCGCTACACGGCGGACCGGCGGCTGCGCCACGACGATGCCTACACGGCCGGTGGCGAAGGCGGCCGGCGCCCGGACCGCTGCACCATCGTCTACACCCAGCGCTGCCGCGAGGCCTTCAAGGACGTGCCGATCGTGCTCGGCGGCATCGAGGCGTCGCTGCGCCGGATCGCGCATTACGACTACTGGTCCGACAAGGTGCGCCGCTCGATCCTGGCCGACGCGAAGGCGGATCTTCTCGTCTACGGCAATGCCGAGCGCGCCGTGGTCGAGGTCGCGAACCGGCTCGCGGCCGGCGAGGCGCCGCACCAGCTCGATTCGATCCGGGGCGTCGCGCTGTTCCGCCGCGTGCCCGGCCACTACACGGAATTGCCCGCCGACGACCTCGATTCCGCGGACGAGGCCGCCACCCGCCGGCCCGGCGCGACCGTGATCCGGCTGCCCGCCTACGAACAGGTCAAGGACGACAAGGAGGCCTATGCCCGCGCCTCGCGCGTGCTGCACCGGGAGGCCAATCCCGGCAATGCGCGCCCGCTGGTCCAGCGTCACGGCGACCGCGACCTGTGGCTCAACCCGCCGCCGATCCCGCTGACCAGTGACGAGATGGATGCGGTCTACGACCTGCCCTACGCCCGCGCTCCCCATCCGTCCTACGGCGATGCGAAGATTCCCGCCTGGGATATGATCAAGTTCTCGGTGACGATCATGCGCGGCTGCTTCGGCGGCTGCACCTTCTGCTCGATCACCGAGCACGAGGGCCGCGTCATCCAGAACCGCTCGGAGGACTCGATCCTGCGCGAGATCGAGCTGATCCGCGATAAGACGCCGGGCTTCACCGGCGTGATCTCGGATGTCGGCGGGCCGACCGCCAACATGTACCGAATGGCCTGCAAGGACCCAAAGATCGAGGCGGCTTGCCGTCTGCCCTCCTGCGTCTTCCCGGACATCTGCCCGAACCTGAACACCTCGCACGACGACCTGATCCGGCTCTACCGCAAGGTCCGGGAGGTGAAGGGGGTCAAGAAGGTGATGGTTGCCTCGGGCGTGCGCTACGACCTCGCGGTTAAGAGCCCGGAATACATCAAGGAGCTCGTCACCCACCATGTCGGCGGCCGCCTGAAGATTGCCCCCGAGCACACCGAGCGCGGCCCCCTCGACAAGATGATGAAGCCGGGGATCGGCACCTACGACCGCTTCAAGGAGATGTTCGACGCCGCCGCCAAGGAGGCGGGCAAGAAGTACTACCTGATCCCATACTTCATCGCGGCCCATCCCGGAACGACCGACGAGGACATGATGCACCTCGCGCTCTGGCTCAAGGCGAACAACTACCGCGCCGACCAAGTCCAGACGTTCCTGCCTTCGCCGATGGCGACCGCCACGGCGATGTATCACACCGAGATCAACACCCTGCGGGGCGTGCGGCGCGGCGGCAGCGAGCCGGTCGACGCGATCAAGGGGCTGCGGCAGCGGCGGCTGCACAAGGCGTTTCTGCGCTACCACGACCCCGAGAACTGGCCGCTGCTGCGCGAGGCGCTGCGCGAGATGGGCCGCGCCGATCTTATCGGACCGCGGCCGGACCAGCTCGTGCCGTTCTCGCAGCCGCCGGGAACCGGGGCGGGCGCGGGCAGGACGGGCGGCCAGCCCCGCCCCGTGTACCGCCCGGGCGGTGGCCAGAGTTTCACCACGAAGGGCGTGCCCCTGCGCAAGTGACGCTCGCGCGCCGCTGACGATGGATGGTCCGAGACCATCTGCCCGTCGCGGGCCGCCACGGTGATGCCGCCGCGGCCGGACGTAAGGCTGCGATCGACGCCGGTGTGATCGTGGGGGCCAGCATCCTTCAAGGCGAAACCTGGCGCGCCACCGGACGGTGGTGGGCCTGCTTATGCGCAGATCGTCGATCCGGGTTCAAAGCGCACGCTGCTGCGCAGATATAGAACGAATAGTGAACGTACGTTGGGCTCAAGGGCGGAGCCATCGGTTGGGCCCGCCGTGGCGGATGCAACGTCGACGGTGTGGACAGCCCGCGCGAACGCAAGCTTCAGCGGTGCCCGACGCTGATTTTCGCCCGGTCGGAGCGACGAAGGCCGCGTTCGCGACCCTGCGTCCCCGCCGCATCGGGGATGCCGCGGCCCACCCCGTGGGGGGCTCGTGCGGACGGCGATCGAAACGCCATGTGCCGCGCCGGGTCCGACACTATCCCGAGCCGCGTTCAGTTGTATCAGATGGGCATTGCAACCTTAAGACGAAATCAACTATTCAACCACAAGCTGTTGATATCGATGGCGCCGCCAGGTGGCCGCGGGCGCCGGGAGCTGCATCCGCTAGAGATTTGCAGATGTCTGGGGAATTCTACATCATGCTGGGACTTGACAGCAAAGTAAACTGCTTTCGGCGACGCGCTCACGTCAGAGCACTTCTGCTCACGACTGGACTTTTCGGTGCCGTTGCCGCGTCTCCCGCCCATGCGCAACTGCTCAGGGGCGCTTTCGATACAACCGGTGGGGGCATTCTCGGCACCGGCTTGTCCGTCGGCACTACAACCCCTGGCAGCGGCATCGTTGGGACGGGTCTGACGGTCGGCACGTCCGGATCCGGCTTGCTCGGGAGCGGGCTCGGGGTCGGCACCAGCGCGCCCGGCAGTGGCGTGCTTGGAACGGGCCTGAATGTTGGCACCTCCGGGACGGGCCTGCTCGGGAGCGGGCTCGGGGTCGGCACCAGCGCGCCCGGCAGCGGCGTGCTCGGAACGGGCCTGAATGTCGGAACGAGCGGAACGGGTGTTTTGGGCACCGGATTGCTCGTGGGTACGACGGGTCCGGGTGACGGTCTGCTCGGGACAGGCCTCACGCTCGGGACGTCCAATACGGGCGGCACCGGTGGTGGCACCGGCGGCACCGGAGGTGGGACTGGCGGCACCGGAGGTGGGACTGGCGGCACCGGTGGTACCGGAGGTGGGACTGGCGGCACCGGTGGTACCGGAGGTGGGACTGGCGGCACGGGCGGCACCGGCGGTGGCCAAGGCATTTATATCGTGACGGGCACTGTCACGCAGTCTCAGGGCCAGACTGTCGTTACCGACCTTCGGCTCTCCGCGTTCTCCGATCTCACGGGTGTGGCGGCCAACAACACCAGCCGCTTGCCCGGTCCGAGCGCAGGCGGGGATGATGCGCTGGCCGTCGGTTCCGGCGCGAGCGCGTCGGGTCCGGCGTCGACCGCCGTCGGGACCGGTGCCCGCGCCGCACAGACCGGGAGCGTGGCCCTCGGTTACGGGGCCGGTGCGCAGGGTCTCGGCAGTACGGCGGTGGGTACGGCATCGGCCGCGCTCGGCGATGGGAGTACCGCCCTGGGTTTTGCCGCCGGCGCAGGCGGTTCGGGATCCACGGCGGTCGGCGCGACCGCTTCGGCGGGCGGAGACGGCAGCGTCGCGCTGGGCAGCGGCGCGCGGGCCGATCAAGCGAACGCGGCCGCCATCGGTGCCAACGTTCGGACGACGCGGGCCAACCAGGTCGCGATCGGCACGGCCGTCAGCACCTATACGTTGGCCGGCATCGCCTCGCCGGCGAGCGCGGCGGCTCAGAGCGGCCCGACGAACTTCGTAACCACGGACGCCAGCGGCAATCTCGCGGCTTCGGCCTACGGACCCGCGAGCATCGCGAGCATGGCCGGCCGGGTCGACGCGGTCCAGTCGCAGGTGAACACGCTGGAGGCCAAGACCGACGCCATGCAGCGCTACGCCATCCAGACGCGCAAGGAGGCTCGACAGGGTGTCGCCATGGCGATCGCCATGGCAACGGCGCCGATGCCCTCCGCACCGGGCAAGACCACCTGGGCCACGAACGGGGCGACCTATCGCGGTGAATGGGCGGGCGGCGTGGCGGTGGCGCACCGGCTGCCCACCTGCTGCGTGCCGATCGCGGTCACGGCGGGGGTCGCGTATGGCGGCAACAACGCGCTGGGAGCCCGCGCGGGCTTGGCCGGCGAGTTCTGAGACGATCGCAACCCCGAGCAGGCTGCATCCGGCGTGATGGCTCTGCGCCGGTCCGCGAACGGGGTCGAAGATCTCCGGTGACCCGGCGTCCCTGAAGCACAGCGGGCCGCCGACGTGCGGCCCATCCCGCCGGGGTCCGCGCGCGGACACCATCCGTGCGCCGGACACCCGCTTGAATGACAACGTGAGCCGTGCCTGATCGCATCGCCATCGGGCGCGGCTCTCAGCCCTTGTTCTGAAATTCTGTGCCGCGCCGAACCGGTTTGCTGTTCGGCGCGGCGCATTCTAGCGGCCGTCCAGCGAGGGGCCACCCGACGTACCACCGGTACCAGGCGGCCCGCTGGTCGGTGTTCCGCCGATATTCACGTTCGGCGTCGTTCCAACCACGGGGGAATTGCTGCGATTGGCCTCGTTGCCTCTGGTGATCGGGCTGGGGCCCAGATCCCGGGCGCCGGGGCTCACGCCTCCGGTGCCGGCCGGCGGGGCCACGCCCGTATTGCCGGCGCCGCCGGTGACGACCTGGGCCGCGGCCGGACCCGCCAGAGCGATGCCGAGGGCTCCGACGAGCGTGATTGTAGTCCGGACCATGCGGTCTCCCCGTGCGACTGTTGCAGCACAGGAACGGCCAGGGCGGGGCACGGTTCAACCGGACGTGCGTGCCGGCGGGTCCGACCCGTCGTCCCTGTCGGCCCGAGGGGCTCCCGGGCATCGGTCCCGTGCGGGATCGCAACGGCCAGGGCGGCCTTGCGTCTCGCACGGGAGGCGCGAAGGCCCGCGTGCGAGCTTATCCCTTGAGCTGCTTGTTGCACGCCGAATAATAGCCGCCGCCCTTCTGGATCCATCGCGCGTCGCCCAATGTGCCCGCAGCCTTGGCCGCGTTGTAGCTGTCCAGGCACGTGTGCATCCGGGCCTTGCCCGGCGACTCCTTGGCGTATTTCGGGTCGACGGCGCGCGGGTAGGCGGCCGATCCGGGGGGCGCTGCCGGTGCCGGAGCGGTTCTCGATGCGGTCGTCGTCGGCGCTGGCGCGGAGGTGGATGCAGACGGCGCAACCGGGTTCGGCACCGTGTTGCTCGAAGCGTCGGCCGCCGCGCCGCACGACGCCTTGCGGAAGTCGTTCCAGGTCTGACCGTTGAGTGTGCCGGCCTGCTTGGCGGCTTGATACTTCACCGAGCAGTCCTTGGTGGACAGGGCCGCGGCGGGGGTGGCAATCGCGGCACTGCCTGCGATCAGAAGGGCAAAAGAGATTAGGCGGCCCATGATTACGAGTCTCCAATGCATCATTAGTGCAAGCGGAGAGCGTAGTGCAGTCTTAAGCCAATGGAAGCGTGTCTGACACGTTTTTGTAGCCCAACCGGTCCCCGAGCCTGGTCAGCCTTTGCGTCATCCGCCGGGCGCGGCGTCACGCCGGGGTTCGCTGGCCGGGTGATGGAGGCCCCATCCGTGCGGCCTTCCGATCACGGCGGCCGGAGCGATGCCCCAACCCAGGCTGATGGGCGATGAGAACGCGGGGGCGACTCTGCGAGGGATTGCATCACCCGGAGTGTAGCATTTGGATCACACTCAATCGATCACGGTGCGGCCGAGCGCAACCCTAATGCCGCTGAGTTGTTTGCGTGCTCGGCCGCGGACATCGCGATGTATTCCCGTGTCCAATCGGATGTTCACGGACGGTTTACTATGCGACGCTGCCTCATGATGGTTGGGTGTGTCCATAAAACTACAGCCAATTCGGTCAGAGACCGGTAGCCTTGGCACCAGATCGAAACACTGGATCAACCCCCATGACCAAGCTTCTCGCCTCGCTCGCCGCCTTCACCGCCCTGACCGCCGCCGCCTCGGCCGCCGACCTGCCGCG
>NZ_JALNUM010000145.1:0-13987 GCF_026540795.1 Methylobacterium sp. GC_Met_2 | reverse complement strand
TGCTCTCACACCGTGGAGGCTTGCTGGAGCGGGAGCATGCCTGAACTGTTACGCTCAGCAACACGGTTTCTTCCGGACACTTCTGGTTTGAATGGAACTGTGGCTGCACTGCCACAGATGTGGCAAGCCCGCCGATCCGCGGCTGCCTGCAGAGCGCCGGGCGGCCATATCATCACGGCTCGCCCGGCCTCGCGCACAACTCGACAGAGACGGGTGTCGCGAGAGTAGCAGCATGGTAAGCGGCTGTTGACCGCTCAAACTGATCCTGACGCAATAAACTACTGAATGACGTATCCACGTCATTACGTAAGCACGCAATGAGGCACTGATGCACGTCGTGGTGGTCGCAAGCCAAAAAGGCGGCGCCGGAAAAACCTCCTTGATGCGAAGTCTGGCGGTGGCGACACACCAGGCCGGGCACACGACCGCGCTCCTCGACACGGATCCGCAAGGCTCGCTCACGAGCTGGTGGAACCGGCGCGAGGATCAGCAGCCGGCGCTGGTGCGGTTCGACGTAGCGGACTTCAAGGCCGGCGCCGATCAGCTGGCCGCTGCCGGGATCGAATACCTGTTCGTAGACACCCCGCCGTCCGTGCGGCCGGAGTTGCGGGCCCTGCTCGGTCACGCCAGCCTCGCCATCGTACCGGTGCGCCCCTCCCCTGACGATCTCGACGCGGTGGGTGATACCCTGGCGCTGATCGAGGATGCGGGGTGCCCGTTCGTCTTCGTGCTGACGCAAGCCAAGCCGCGGACCCGGTTGCAGATGCAGGCCGTGATGGCGTTGGCGAAGCACGGCAAGCTCGCCCCGACCGTCGTCCATGATCGAACCGACTTCCCAACTGCCGCGATCACGGGCAAGGCGGTGACGGAGTTTGAACCCGAAACCGCCGCAGCGCGCGAGGTTAAGGAAGTGCTTGAGTACGTAATGACGCAACTCCGTAAGGACGCAGGCAAGGCAAAGGCTGAGCGCTGAACATGGCAGGCAAGCAACCGCCGTCCCTCGACGGGCTGATCCAGGCGAAGGGCGCCCCCCGGCCATCCGATGTGCCGCAGCGGGGCGAGGCGCCGAGTACTCCCGCCGCTCAGCCGACCGCGCCCCCGGCGGCTCCTGCGCCCGTCTCGTCGTTACCCACCTCGTCGTCTCGGCCTGGATCCGACGCAGAGCCTCGCACGAAGTCGCTCACGCTCCGGCTGTCTGAGTCCCGCTATCAACGGCTGCGGCGGTTCGCGTTTGATCGGGACGCCAGCCATCAGGAAGTTATCGAGGCGGCGCTTATGGCCTACCTTGAGCGCGAGGGTGGCTGAGAAAGCGACGCATCCACCTGGGTGCGTAGCTACGTCAATACGTAAGTACGTGGTTGCTTACTGACGTGGCTGCGAGCTTGCGGACGTGCTCCGGATACGCCATCCTGTTGAACGCAAGACAAGAACGCTTATCTTGCGTTGGACTCGAGGTGCGCCATGGACGTCGTTTTGAGACCCGTCGCAGAGGCGCAGTCGGAATGGGAGCTTCGAGATCGTCTGGGACGGGATCTCGGAAAGGTCATCCAATCGGCAGACCCTGAGGCGTACAAGATCGTCGCCAAGCTCGGTTGCAGCCTCGATGGCGTTCCGACCTCTCACGCCACGCTGGATGGCGTGATGTCAGCCATCGCCGCGCGCATGGGCGGCGCTTGCTCCCTCGACAGTCAAGAGTGGGATTGAAGTTCCGTGGCCTCAGTACTGGCGATCATCGCACCTGATCCGGGGGCGAGCTTCCCACCCGCCCAGGCCGACAACGACGTGCAGATGATCCGGCTATGGCTCGCCCGGTCGTCCAGTTCCAACACGCGCCGGAACTACGAACGCGAGGCTCGGCGCTTCCTGGAGCACGTCGGCAAGCAGCTCGGCGCGGTGCGGATGGGCGACCTGCAAGACTACATCGCGGCCCGGCCGGGATCCTCGGCGACAGTGGCGCTCACGGCCGCAGCGCTCAAGAGCCTGTTCGCCTTCGCGCAGGAGGTCGGGTTCCTGCGGTTCAACATCGGCGCGGCCGTGAAGGTGCCGCCGATCAAGAACACCCTGGCTGAACGCATCATGGCCGAGGCCGACGCGCTCTTGATGATCCGGCAAGAGCCGGTCCTGCGAAACCGCGTGCTGCTGACGGTGCTCTACGGTGGCGGCCTGCGCATCTCGGAGGTTTGCAGCCTGTGCTGGCGGGACCTGATGGCCCGCGATGAGGCTGGGCAAGCCACGGTTTTCGGCAAAGGCGGCAAGACTCGAGCGGTCCTGCTCTCGGCCGCGACGTGGAAAGTGCTGACCGCACTCCGGCAGGATCAAGTCGCCAAGTTGGCGACATGGTCAGTCGACACCCCCGTATTCTTATCGCGGAAGGGGGGGGCACTGGATCCGAGCGCAGTCCACCGGGTGGTGAAGGCTGCGGCGGCGCGGGCAGGGCTCCCAGGCGAGGTCTCGGCGCACTGGCTCCGGCACGCCCACGCCTCGCACAGCCTCGACCGGGGCGCCCCGATCCATCTCGTCCAAGCCACACTGGGCCACGCCTCGGTGGCGACGACGGGCCGGTATCTGCACGCGCGGCCTTCCGAGAGCAGCGCGAAGTTCCTGGGGGTGTAGAACGCGCGGCTCAAGAGGGCATGCTCAATCCTCCGGCGTAACGCAGGTCCCCATGAAGGCCTTCCGCTCCGGCCCCTCTCTGAGCTTCTGACTATCCGCCCGTTGCCGACACCGATCGAGCACCGCTGGATCGACGGCCGACGCAGCTTCCTCGCCGGCGGCTGCCGCACCTGCTGCAGGCTTTCTAGTCGGCTCGAGTGTGCTCTGCGCGCGTCCCACCGTGGGGAGCCAGGCGAGGGTGGCTAGAGCGGTAAGGAGCACTAGGGAGCGTCGCATGGGTGCCGCCGGACTTTAGATGCCGAGGTCACAACGTGAGCACCATTTGCGGCGAAGGTACAGCACTGGATCTCGCGCGGATCATGGATCAGTCGGGCCAACGGGATCCGCGGACGGCGGAGGGCTACATCCGGCGGGCCAATGCCTTCAAGGGCTACAGCGGGAGCGGGTTCGGCACGATGCCCGGCCACAGCGGTCGAGGAGTTGCCCCGTTTGGCTGAACGGCACCGCGGTAGCTCCCGGCCGAATTCTTGCAGCGGCGTAAGCTCTTGCCTTCGGGCGATGGTTCGAGAGCGCGCCATGAGAGTATCGATCCCCGCCGGGCTCTTCCTTGGCCTGCTCACAGCTAGCGCCGCGCAGGCCACCGAGGTGAAGCTCGGTATCGCCGCACCGATCACCGGGCCCAATGCAGCCATCGGCGCGCAATTCAAGAACGGTGCGAGCCAAGCCGCGGAGGACATCAGCAAGGCTGGCACGATCAAGGGTGTGACCTTCTCGGTCGCGGTCGGCGACGACGCCTCGGACCCGAAGCAGGGCGTCTCGGTGGCCAACAAGTTCGCCAGCGACGGCGTGAAGATGGTCGTCGGTGATAACAGTTCCGGCGTGTCGATCCCGGCCTCCGACGTCTACCTCGACGCCGGCATCATCCAGGTCACCCCATCCTCCACGAACGTGAAGTTCACCGAGCGCGGGATGTGGAACACGTTCCGCACCTGCGGCCGCGACGACCAGCAGGGCGCGGTGGCCGGCACCTATCTGGCCGACCACTTCAAAGGCAAGAAGATCGCCTTCGTCCACGACAAGACCCCCTACGGCAAGGGTCTGGCCGACGAGACCCTGAAGGCGCTCAAGGCCAAGGGCGGCAAGGACGTGATGTACGAGGGCATCAACCCGGGCGAGAAGGATTATTCGGCGCTCGTGTCCAAGCTGAAGTCGGCCAATGTCGATGTCGTCTATTACGGCGGCTATTACACCGAGGCCGGCCTGATCCTGCGCCAGATGCGCGACCAGGGCCTGAAGGCGCCGATGATGGGCGGCGACGGCATGGTCGACCGCGAGCTGGTGTCGATCGCCGGCCCGGCCGCCGAGGGCACGCTGACCACCTTCCCGCCGGACGCCCGCAAGAACCCGAACGCCAAGGAAGCCGTGGCGGCGTTCAAGGCAAAGGGTATCGATCCCGAAGGCTACACCCTCTACTCGTATGCAGCCGTTCAGGTGCTGGCCAAGGCGATGGCCGAGACCGGATCGAGCTACGGCAAGAAGCTCGCCGATTGGCTGCACCAGGGCAAGCCGGTGGACACTGTCGTGGGCAAGATCAGCTACGACAAGAAGGGCGATATCACCCAACCCGCCTACATTATGTACGAGTGGAAAAAAGGCGCAGACGGTAAGATCGACTACGCCGACCACGAGCTGACGCAATACGGAGTCGGGCACTAAAGCAGGCCTACGCCCGCCAGGATCCGCCGACGGACCGCACCGACGCGTATCCATTCAGGCCACCGGTGGGCTTCGGCGGGGCCTTCGGGCGCGATCTCAGGCCGGGCGCGGTCGAGGGGCTTCCCTACGAGGGCGATGCTGTCGACTTGATCGTTGTGAACGCCCGCGGGGAAGCGCTGCGGTCTGTTCTCACGCAGGGATCTGCTCGATGCCGGCCGCGTTCTCCTCGGCGATACGGTTTTGGCGGTGGCGAAACGCACTTAGGGCTTGGTAGACCTGCAGCCGCGCTCGCATCACTGACCCGAGCGGCCGATGCGCTTTCAGGCTATGGGCTGGGCGGAAGGTCATCATATCGTCGAAGTAGCGTACCCGTTCAGGCCCATAGGCATCTTGCCGTAGCAGACGCAGCGTCGCCACGGTTCGGTAGGGGCTGACGGAGACCGGCCAGTCGACCGACGCGTCCTCGATGGGCTGCCGCTCCGCATCCGCCCAGAGCTGAGCTTTCAGCTCGAACACGACGTCGTGCTCGCGGAAGAAGTCGACTGCCGCGTGGCGAAAACCGTCCTCATCAACGTGTGGGTCGAGGCGCCACTCTGATAGAGCGCGCTGCGCATCCGAGGCTGGCACGGCCCCGAGTTTGGCGACGTAGTCGCCGAAACGGATCGGCGCTTGGCTGAAGTAGCTGTCAGCCAGCGGGTGACTGTAGGGATGGCCAAAGAAGTCGGCGAACGCGCTCTCCGTCCCGAAGGCGTGAAGGGCCTTGTTAAGATTGCGCATCGTCGACGAAACGGCGCTCTTGACGCCCTCGGGCAGGCCTGTCGATTTGCCGATGACAGTACCGTCACGCAGGAAGCCTGCCGCGGTTCCTGACGGGAAGGTGGTGCCGGTCGCCAACACGAAATCCTGGGTGTCGGCGCCATGACCTGGGAGCTTCTCACCCGGCACGTCGAAGATCTTGATCGCCATGCCGCGGTGGGTGGAAACTCGGTCGCCCAACGTCTCGCCGGGTCCCTGTGCGAACCGAACCGCGACGGGATGCGTCCCCGGAGTGGCGAACAAGCCCTGTGCGAGTTCGGGCGGCAGGTTGGACGCGATCGTCAGTTCACCCGTGACACATGCCGAACTCTTGGCGTGGCTGGCACGCACCGCATGATGCTCGCGAGCCTCGACGGTCTCGGATTGCTGCGTCATGCCCTTGATGATGCCGTCGATTGTCGCCTGCTCATCTGCTACAGGCTGCTCGATATCAGGCGTGTAGCGCAGGTAAGTCATGCTCAGGCTTTCGCGCTCGGTTTTTCGGATGAGCTTGGGCGGCAGTTCGAGCCTGCGTCCCGGCACGCTACGAAACCGGGACGCCACCCCACGATCACGGAAGCTCTTCGTGCGCGCCCAAGTTCCTAGTTTCGTGATCCAGCTTTAGCGCCCAGCGACGAACCGCGCCGTCCACTTGTCGTCGGTCAGCTCCGGGCTGGTGGGGCACAGCACGCCGTTCGAGGCGGTCGCCTTACCCTGCGCGACCCTGCGCTGCCAGTTTGCGAGGGCGCCACCCGCGCTACTGCGCTGCCTTCTGCTGTTGCTGCTGCGCCTGCCAGTCTGTGATGAACGTCTCGATCTGGCCGGCGAGATCCTTGTCGGCCGGCGCCGGCGACTCGCGCAGACTGGAGACCATCGCGCCGAACGACGGCCACTCGGAGGCCATCTCGTTCAGGCCCAGCACGATCTGCCGGTCGAGGTCGGCGTCGGACAGGCGGGCCAAGCCGCTGAACCGTGGGCTCGCCTCCAGCTTGGCGATCTTCGCCTCAATCTCCTTGATCCTCATTGGATCATCCCCTCGCGGCGTAGGAGGGTGGCGGCCCATTCCTCAGCTATGGGGTTCGGTTGCCTGAGCCACGCGATCAGCGCGTCCAACTCGGCGTCAGTGTAGCGATCCGGCCCCGGGATGAGGCCGGGCGTCCGCTTCTCCAGACGGATGACACGGGCCTCGATGTCCTTGATCCTCATGATAGCCGCGCCTGCAAGTCTCGGCAGTAGGTGGCGACGTCGCGGTCACAAGATCGGATCCGCGTGATGAGCAGACGCTCCTGCGGGGCCTCTGTCGCGTCCCATTCATCCATCAGCGCGTCGATGCCGCCGGCCTCGGTCGCCAGCCGATGCAGTCTGGTGAACAGCGCCCGTTCGACCTGCTCGTAGGACAGGTGGGCGAACTGGCCGGTGCCGCGCTTCGCCTCGAGGCGCTCAAGACGGGTCTCGATCTCTCGGATCCTCATGTGCCCTGTCCCTCCAGTGCCGCGAGACGATGGTGCAGGTCAGCGGTCGTGATCGCCTCGATATGAGCGCTGACGGCCTTGCCCACGTCGGCAGCCTCAGACGGGGTGATTTCGCCCGAGGACACGGCCTGCAGGAGCGCGGCGGTCGCGCGGGGTAGGTCGGCCGCGGTCTCGATCACCGGCAGGTCGAACGTGATGCTCCGATCCCGCCGCGGCGACAGTAGCCGGTCGAGGCACAGCTTCATCGCCGGCCCGTCACCCTCCAGCGCCATCTCGATCGCACGGCGGGACAGGGCTTCGGCCTCGCCCTCGAAGATCGCCTCCAGGGCCAACGTGGAGCGGTTGCGGGAGCCGCGGGGGCGACCGGCGGGGTTGCCGGACTGGCCGGGCTCGAAGTGGGTGTCCTCGCTCGGCATGGCTCAAGGTCCGGTCGGGAAGGCCCTGTAAACAACAGGACGAAAACAGGGGGATGATATATAGCACTGGCTATGAGATTTCACGACTGCGGCCTCCCGCCCGGGCCAGGTAACAGCTCACCCCATGCCGTGCGCAGGATCGCCAAGCGGGCATCGGCACGGGTCGGACCAGCGACGGCAACTGCATCCATCAGATCGTCCAAGGCCCGCAGGCCGCCGGCATGGTCCGCCTCTATGCCTTTGCGGCGCAGGGCGGACCGGAAGGCGAGGGCGGCCGGAGCGCTCGGCCCGTGACGCTCGATGCTAGCGAGCAGGGCCAGGATTTCGGCTGCAGTGGGGCCGCGGATCATTGCATCCTTCTCAAGCAATCGATGGTCTCGCACTCGCCGTGTAGGTGGCCGTTGCGACTGTCGACGATCGGTCGCGCAATTGGCTACGGCCTTGCATCGCGGCTCCTGGCATACCGCGATGGCGAGGAGGCGAACGATGCGTTCGATCTTGGCTGTGATGTTGGCGATGTTCGCACCGAGTGCGGTCCAAGCCGCTTGCGGCTTGGTGCCGATGCCGGAAACGTCCATCGCACTCCGGAGCTCCTTCGACTCCCGTATGCAGCAACTCGGCGTCGGCGATTGGGCCTTCGGCGTCGAGACGCCACAAGGGACGATGTACAGTTCGAAGGCGACCCAAGTTCAGTTCTACACCAAAGATGCTGGCGGCCAGATCGAGAAAGCTGGTCTCATCCTGCCCGCCGAGGGCACGGCAGCCGATGTTGCCCGCATGGATGTCGCGGCAACTTTCCTCGCCGCGCACATCTCTGGAATGACCGAGGGAGACCTGCAAACGCGCGTGGGCCGCGCGATCGCAGATACCCGCAAGAACGGCACGATCCAGGCCGTGCGCGAGGGCGACACCGTCCTGATGCTCTCCAGTCCGGAGCCGGGCGCCGTCGCCCTGGTAGCCGGACGGATGCGTTGTCACTGAAGCCAACTTGGTCATCGGCGTCGTGGTGGCAGCGCGTTAACGTTCGACATCGTGACTCCTTCAGGCTGCGGGTCCATGAGCCTGCGCGAGTTCATCAGCGTCGCCGCGTCCGCATCCGCCTCCGCGTTCGGCGCCATCGGTATTTGGCTGGTCGCGGGCGCGATCGCTGAGCATCCGCCCGATGCGAGCAGATCGCTGTTCCAGAACATCGCGACGGTCCTGCACCCTGGCGTCTGGTACGTGCTCGCCGCCGTCATGGCCCGACAGATCGGCCGGATCGCCTCCAAGTGAGTGGCGCGCTCGGCAGGGTCGAGGTCGTCGGCGTACGGGCCTCAGGCATCGGCGGCGGGGATCATCGGCGCCTCGCCGAGGTTGGATGGGGGTTTTGGGGTTTTTGGGGGTCTGTTTTTGCCGCTACACACAAACTGTCATGTACGCTTGCGTGCGCACTCACTGCATGCGCGGGAACAGGCGTACAAACCTCACTGACAGTTCTTCGCGTTGGGATGAAAAAAACCCCCAATCCCCCCGAAACCCCCATATCCGGCGCGCGCATCAGAACACCGGTTCCGAACAGGGGCGGTAGTCGCCAGCCGCCCGGCCGCCAGGAAAGCCGTCTGTCTCGCTCACCCGGCAGAGCGAGAAGCGGTTGCCGTGGCTGCTGTCCTCCCTCATCTCAATCCGGTGCCCGCCGACGACGCGGCCCTTGATCCGTGACAGCCATTTGCCGAGCCGGCGGCTATTTACCGCTCCGCCGTCGCCAGCCTGCCGCAGCAACAGGTCGCGGAACTCCGGTGCTCGGAACTCTTGGGTGTTGTAGTCGAAGCTTGACCCCGGCCCCTTCTCGCAGGCAGCCTTGGTGATGGCGTTCGTAGTGTAGCCGCTCGACAGGCTCAGGTGCTCGCGCCAATGCTCGAACAGCTCGCGGATCGCGGATAGCTCCGGATCCTCCTCGCGGGCAGTCTCCATGCTCACGACCGGATCGGCATGACCGAGCCAGACGAGCGGCGAGCGGACCATGGCGGACCAGTCCTCATAGCTCCCGAGCGAACCGCACACGGCCGGCGAGCCCGCCACTTGGTACGCGCGGATCACGGTGAGCGCGGCGGCGACGTAGGCCCCGCGATCCGCCATCACGCGGTCGATAGGGTTGAAGCTGAAATCCCGTAGCTCGGGGCGGTCCATTTCCGCATCGAGGGAGCAAATCACCGCGCGGCGGGTCATGTCGCCGGTGAGCACGAGGTTGTTGCCGGTGGCGAAGGTGGTCGACCGGCACTCCAGTTCGGGCGCCTCGCTCTTGCCCAGGATCCGCACCCGGACCAACGGGCGCTCGGTGAGCTGACATAGCATGTCCCCGCCCAACTCGCCGTTGACGTTGTCGATCGACACGACCGGCACCGCGTCGCGCAGGAGCGCGCCCAGGCGCTTCTCGGTCTCCTCTTCCGTCTTCCCAGCGGCGATCACCGGGCAGCGCCGTCCGGTGGCGATGACGGCGGCGAGGTCGACCAGGAAGCTCTTACCCGTGCCGGGGCTGTGCGCCCGGATGGCGTGGAGCGGCGCCGTCGGAAGCACGCCGCGGACCAGGGCTGTGAGGATCCCGGACAGCGCCACGGCGCGATCGACCGGACCGACGAACGGGAAGCCGACCAGCAGCGTCTCAATGAAGGCAAGGGCCGCGGCCGCCTCGTTCCGATCCGGCCGCTCCATCAGGTCCGGCATGGTGAAGCCGGGATCGTGGGCGAGGTAGAGCCGGGTCGCGCGATCGTAGCCGGCGGCGGTGAGCAGGGATCCGTCCGGGCGCAGCGTCGGCGTAGTGATGATGCCGGCGACTGGCGGAACCCGCCATTGCCCCTCACGGGTGAGCAGCGTCAGGGTCATTTCGCTCGGCGGGTTGATGTCGAGCCAGTCCTCGGCGCGCCAGTCGAACCGCTGCACCCGCATGATCCGGGCGACCATGTCAGCGAGGCTTACAGCCACTAGGGGCGACATCCGCGCCACGGTGGTCATCCGGCCCTTGGCGGCCGGCACCTCATCGATGACGGGCCGCACGAGGGCGCCGGCTCGAGAGTAGATCTGCACCCCGGCCGAGAGCAGCAGCGACTCCATGCGGTCGACCGCCTCGGGCACCTTGCCGTTGACGAACCGCACGATCGGCCGCCCGTCATCCTCGGCGCTGGGCTCGGCCTCTGGGTCCGCGCTGGCGCGGCGCTCGGTCCGATCCTTCTTAGGGGCACCGGATCGTCCAGCGCCCGGGCGCTTCCAACCGTTCTCGGCGGCATGCCAGAACAGAGTGGCGATGGAGATGCTGCGGCCCTGCGCGAAAGCCGAGTATTTCCCTGCGGTATGAGCCGCATCGTCCTTCGGGGAGGTGGCGGACCAACTCTCCCAGAGGTCTCGCCCGGCTTCGCCGAGCCCGTCGTAAAGCGCGTACCCGATGCGGATCCAGCCATCGTAATCGAAGTCGTTCGGGATGCTGCGCAGCGCTTCGGCGACGGTCTCGCGGTCGGGTTTCTCGTGCAGTCCAAAACCGCCGGCCTTCCGGCCCTTGGTCTCTTGCCTCGCCTGAGTCTGGCCTTTTTGCTTGCGCTCGCGGCGCGTGGCGGCGCCGGCCGCTCGCAACATCTCCTCGGCCTCGGCCACGAAGTCGTGCAGGTCGTCCTCGGTGATCTCGGGTAGGTCGGCGAAGGGGACGGTGAGCGGCGACTCGTCCGGCCAGCGGTAAGGTGCCGCCGTCTCGGGGTGGATGCCGAAGCTGACGAAGTGCTGACCGCTCAGCAGCACCTCGACCTTGGTGTCCTTCTCCTTGAGGTCGTCGGTGAAGAACAAGGCCGGCGTCTGGATCTTTTTGGCGGGGATTGCGAGTCGGTAGCCGAGCAGCAGCTTGGGCTCGCGTCCGATCCGGACCAGCGGGGTATGCCCGAGCATGGCGCGCGCCCGGTCGGCGAGCAACGCTGCCAGGTCCGGCGCTCGCACGTCGATATCGACGCCCGCCAGCCGGCCGCACAGCAAGCCGGTGTTGGTGCTGTCAGGGTAGCGGGTGCCCCATTGCCGGATGTCATCCGGTGACGCATCGAGGCATTTGCGTTCCCACGCGGGCATGACCGGGCGCTTGCCGGCCGATGCGATGTTCATGCTCGGGCTGGAGACCGGCACCGGATGGTAGCCGTTCTCACGCAGGGCGAGGCGCAGATCGGTTTCTGACGGGTAGGCGTGCGCCGTCATGCTGCACCTCCGAACTGTGAAGATGGCTCGCCGAAGGTCGCGTTAAGGCGTTGGGCAACCTCACGGGCGATAGTCACGGCCTCGTCGAGGCTGAAGGCGGTTCCGACGATCCCGCCGGAGTCTCCGCTTGCCGATGTGTGATCGACGCGCCAGCAGCCGCCGTCCTCCATGTCCGGCCAGATCGAGATCTCGCCGGGGAGGTGCGGGGTCGGCTCGTCCAGTTCGACGGTCAGCGGGATGGTGCGCCACGTTACGGGGATGCCGTGTCTCTTGGCGTAGGCACGGGCATCGGACATGGCGTGCCAGTCATCCGGCGTGCGCTCCAGAGCGACGAACCGGCCGTCCGGGAGCTTGAGCCACGCCACCCACAGGTCGGCGGCCGGGGCCACGATGACCTCGACGGCGACCGGCGTGCGCTGAGTGGACATAGGCGAGGGGAAAGCGACGACCTTACTCATGCCGCCTCCCCACGCTCGCCGCGGTAGTGCCGATGCTCCCGACACCAGTCGTCGGCAGCGACCACCGGCCAGGACGCGGTTTCGTCGCCGATCGCCTCGGGGTTGATCGTCGGCGGGGTCGCCCGGCACTGGCCGAGCGGCTTCACGCCGATGATGCGGTAACCGCCAGGCGCATCCTGGCTGACCTTGATTTCGCCATAGCGGGACCAGGCCGTGCAGTTCCGGCAGGCCAGCGCGTGCGGGGGTGGGCAGAGGACGGGGAGCTTCTGCGTCATTGGCCGCCTCCGTCCTGTTGGGCGGGGCGCAGGGCCTGGGCGGTCGAGGCCGCCGACGCGAGCGCCTTGGCCGCGCAGTTCAAGCTGTAGGCCGCGCCGCGGGCGTCCCGGACCAGGGCGAACCCGACGGCGTTGCGGGCGTAGCTCTCGGCGATGCTTGCGACCTCGGCCACCGCGTCGAACACGAGGCTGGTCGTCGGGGAGATGGGGGCGGCGCTCATGCCCGGGCCTCGCGGGCCTGCGGGCCGATCCCAGCGAGGCCGGAGAGGAGAGCCGCCACCGGCAGGGACACGCCGTAGCGGTAGGCCAGGCGCTGCTCGACGCCCGCCTGCAACGCCGCGGGATCGGGGATGGCCTCTGTCGGCCGGATGGCGATGGATCTGGTGTTGGTCTTCGATTTCATCGGGGACACCTCCGTGGTGGGGTGCCGGGCCGAAAATCCTTGGCGTTGGACGCTGGATCGCTTATCTACAGCGGTGTCGAGACGCTGTATTACAATCCGCCGTCGGTCCTGATTTTCGGGGCCGGCGGTTTTTCGTTCAGGCTGCGATGGCGTCGGGCTTCATGCCGAGGATCCGACGCCCCTCGTGCGGCGGGATCAGTCGCGTCCGGCCGATCTTCACGGCCTCAACCTCGCCCCGCTCAATCGCCTTGTAGAAGGCCGCAGGGCTCATCCCGGACAGCTTGGCGACATCGGCCGCCTTCACGTTGAGGCCGTCCGTCAGCCTCTTCTTGATGACCTCAATGCTCGGCACTTAGAGCCTCCTTCGTGCGCCAACCGCATGTGCGTGCGTTTCAACGCAATGCAGACGCTAAAGTGTAACCACGGCCGGCGCAAGGGGTTGCGTCGGATCCCACGCATCCGATATGAAAAACGCTCAAACGATACGGAGTGCGGGCTATGGCGATCAAAGCCGCTGAGCGAGAGAACAAGCGTTCACCGCTGAACATGCGGACGACGGCTAAGCTGCGCGATGCTCTGGAAGCCGAGGCATCGAAAGCTGATCGCTCGCTTGCCCAAGAAGTTGAGCACAGGTTGGAAAAGAGTTTCGAAGAAGATGACCTTCTTGCGGTCTTCGTCGGCGACCGTACCCACGTTCAACTACTGGTTAGAGTTTTGTCGGCCACCATCAGGCGCGTCGAAGATTGTCGAGGAGATAGGTACGTCGACAGCTACGCGACGGCATGGCACTGCCGGAATGGGATACGAACTGTCCTCGATACACTCCTCGGTCCAGATTTTGGCGAACCAAAACCTGACGCCGGCGGAGAATGGACAGAGGATCAGAGAAAGAAATTACATGGGATGGCCCCGAGCATCGCAATCGAAACCCTGAAAGACTTCGGTTTCGTCATGAACATGCCGGGCCATGTCAAAACACTTTATCAGATGCGTGATGCAGTCCAGTCTGCCCGCAAGGATGAAGAGGGCCGAAAAAAATCTTCGGACTGATCTCCGCGGCAGCATGTCGCATCGTTGAACAAGACAGATGATGACGAAGCAATCTTAACGACACTGCCCGCCATAATTGTCCGTATATACACGCTGCGTCAATACTCTACTTTCCAGATATGGAAAGGGAGGCGCCCGTGCGACCGCTCAACCTCGACACCATTCTGATCGTCCGCACCGACCGGGAGCTTCACGCTGCCCTGCACGGTGCCGCGCGGCGTGAGGGCACCACCGCCAGCGCTCTCGTGCGCAAGGCTGTCGCCGCGATCGTAGCGCCGGACGCTCTGCCGGCCACTGCCACCGTACCCGTACTGCAGGCCGCCGCCTGATGGGCGAGGTCCGCCGCCTCCCGGCCCGCGCCCCTCGGCCTGCGCCGCCGGACTGCTCGGCTATCCGCGCCTGGGAACTGCTGCGATCGGGTGCTCGGGCCACTCACGACACCCTCGGCGAGCTTATCGCGATGCTGGATGCCGACGCCCCGCTCGCGGCTGTGCTTTCCCAGGTCGATACCCTGAACGTTCAACTCGCTGCCTGCGGGTCCGCCGTGACCTTCCTCCGGGAAGCCGGCACCCCGCCGGACACCGCT
>NZ_JALNUM010000144.1:0-14002 GCF_026540795.1 Methylobacterium sp. GC_Met_2 | reverse complement strand
GCCTCGACGTTCCCCTCGACGAGCCGGACCGTTTCACCTCGTTCGCGGACGCACCCGAAGGCCGGCCGGTGCGCAGGGTCTGAAAGCCGGGCAACCGCTACCAAAAAAGGCGCCCGGGCCACCGTCCGTCACACGGGGGACGATAGGGTGCTTGAACTTGGGTCCCTCTTTGGCGCGTCGCGAGGGTCGCGGTCTCTGACCGGGATCCAGGCGCTCGGCAATGACGATCCGATCCTGATGGGCAAGCGCCTGACCGTCACGTCAACGCGGCTGGCGTGGGACCGGATACGGTCGACCCGCTCCACGTTCATGGCCGGAAAGCTTAACCCGCGCTGAACCGACCGGTTCAGGCTGCATCACGGACACGGCGGCATGCTCCGGCCATCGTCAACGGCGCCGACACGCGCGCAAGGAGCTTTCCCATGCCCATCATGCCCTGGATCCATGAGGCCCTTTATGTCGGCGGTTTCGCCGGACTGGCCATCGTAGCGCGGCAGGCGCTCGGACGGCGCGATCTCAGGCTGTCCGGCCTCCCTGGCCTCGAACGCCTGCGCCGTCCCTTCGGACCCGGCGCTGCGTCCCGCGAGCGGCCTTGGTTCACATCGGCACGAACCAGCGGCAATACCGCCTTCGACGCGTGGCGCGACGGCGAGATCAGCCGGATCGAGGCGCAGCGCCAAGGACTCGAAATCCGTCTCCAGGATTTCGAGAGCTTCGTCGACAAGCTGAAGCGCGCCAAGGATCGGGCGACCTTCGAGCGCTTCGTGGCGGAACATCCCGCCGGATCAGGCGCGGTAATCGACAGCGTCGGAATTGCCGATCACCCCGGTCACCGGCTCGGTTAGCGTCGTCTGGGGTTGCGCGGACGGTGCTGGCCGCCTGCAAACCTTCCTGAGCCTGCCGGGGCGCACCATCGATCTGCTGCAGGCTCGTCGGTGCCGGTGCTGCCTCGGCACTGTATCAACGCGGCTCCGCAGGCAAACCACCGCAATTCGGATCGCCCGTTCACGATAGGACCGCGCGATCGAGGTCCCGGCGCAGGTTCGGAGCGACACGCCCCGCCGACAGGTAGGAGAAGCCCTCGGTGATGCGCCGTGGGGCCTCGGGTGACCGACCAGTCGGCGAACACCCCGAACGGCGAGCCACTCCGGCCTTGGCAGTCGCTACCGTGGCACGCCAAGGCTCCCAACGCAGGCGCTCCAGCGACGCGACCTGCGTCGCCATGCCGTGCCACGTCGTCCGATCCGCGACGCGTGGTCCGGCACCGGGGGTGTCGTCGATCACCAGGATTATCGGTTCCTCCAGGTATCAGCCGAGCTGCAACCGGCAATCGTGCGGGATGAGGCTACCAAGCTCGGACGTCGTGGCCGCCGAAGATGGTCGGCGTCGGTAAGTCGAAGATGAAGTAGGGATTGAGGCTCGGCGGCTTGCCGGCCGCGTCCAGCCGCCCCTGCTGGTCGGCGCTCAACGTGACGTCGAGGGCAGCGATGTTCTGGTCCAGTTGCTCCAGACGGCTCGCGCCGACGAGCACCGATGAAACGCCGGGACGCCCCGCGACCCAGGCCAGTGCGACCTGCGCCATCGGACGTCCGAGTTCCGCCGCGACCGCCCGCAGAACGTCGACGACCGCGAAGTTGGCCTCCGTGAACAGCATGCCCCCGAACGGATTGTCGCCGTTGAGCCGCCCGTCGCTGCCGCCCTGGCTCGCCGCGCCGGACCGGTCCGGGAGGGACCCCGCCGGTCCCGCCTCCGCGAGCTTCTCGCGTCCATACTTCCCCGTCAGGAGACCCGCCGCCAGCGGGCTCCACGGGACCAGGCCCAGGCCGAGCGCCTTACCGGCGGGGAGGACGTCGAGCTCCACGCCGCGGTCGACCAGGGAGTAGCCGTATTGCAGGCCGACCGGCTCCGGCAGGCCGTGGGCGCGCGCCAGGGTGGCGATCTGCGCCGCGTACCACGCCGGGGCATTCGAGAAGCCGTAGTAGAGGATGTCCCCGCGAGCGACAGCATCGGTCAGGGCGCGCAGCACCTCCTCGGGCGGGGTCGTCCGGTCCCAGACATGGGTCCAGTACATGTCGATCCAGTCGGTCCGCAGCCGCCGCAGCGAGCCCTCCAGGCCGGCGCGGATGTTGCGGGCGCTGTTGCCGCCAGCGAGCGGCGTGCCCTGCGCACGGGAGAAACCGGACTTGGTGGCGATGACCAGTCGGTCGCGCAGCCCGCGCTCCGCGACCATCGCGCCGAGCATCGCCTCGCTCTCGCCCCCGGAATAGACGTCCGCCGTATCGACGAAGTTGCCGCCGGCCTCGACGTAGCGGTCGAGGATCGCCGCCGAGGTCGCCGCGTCGCTGCCCCAGCGGCCCGCGCCGAAGGTCATGGTGCCGATCGCGAGCGGGCTCACCGCCAGGCCTGAGCGTCCCAGGGTCCGATAGTGCGTCAGGTCCATCGCCGTACCTCTCTGGTGAGGATCGAGAGGTAATTCGCGGTCAATGCCGCGATTAGCCGTTATGATCGGCAAGGGCTTGTGAGCAGGGCTCAGGAATGCGGCGTGGCACCCTCGACGACCTGGCGGCCTTCGCGGCGGTGGCGCGGCTTCGCAGCTTCACGCGCGCTGCGGCCGAGATGGGGGTGTCGGCTTCCGCCCTCAGCCACACCATGCGGGCGCTGGAAGAACGGTACGGCGTGCGCCTTCTGGCCCGCACGACCCGAAGCGTCGCCCCGACCCCGGCCGGCGAGCGGCTTCTGCGATCCCTCGGCCCGGCCCTCGACGAGGTTGCAAAGGGCCTCGAGGCCCTGGCCGAATGGCGCGGGGAGCCCTCGGGCAGCCTGCGCCTGACGACGTTTCCCTACGCCGCCCGCACCGTCCTCGAACCTCGGTTGCCGCGATTCCTGATCGACCACCCTGCCGTTTCGGTCGAGGTGGTGGTCGACGACCGTCTGACCGACATCGTTGCGGCTGGGTTCGATGCCGGCATTCGTTTCGGCGAGACCGTCGAGCGGGACATGGTTGCGGTCCGGGTCGGACCGGACTTGCGCACGGTGGTCGTCGGCACGCCAGACTATTTCGCCCGCTCTCCTTGCCCCGAGACGCCCGCCGACTTGGAAGCGCATCGCTGCGTGACCTATCGCCTCGTCGGCGGCGGCCTGCTGCCCTGGGAGTTTGCCCGCGACGGACGCGAGGTCCGTATCCGTGCGGCCGGGCAGCTGGTCGCCAACGATGGCCCCCTCGCAGCGGCGGCCGTGCGGGCCGGGGCCGGGCTCGGCTACATGCTGGAGGACGACGTGGCGGACGACCTCTCGGCCGGGCGGCTCGTCCAGGTGCTGGACCCATGGTGCCCGCCGTTCCCCGGATGCCACCTGTACTATCCCGACCGGCAGGTCACCCCGGCCCTGCGGAGCCTGATCGACGTCTTGCGTTGGAGAGAGCCGGCTGCACGGGGGCTCGTCGCGCCCCCGGATCGCCCCTGAGACCAAGCCTGACTCAGGCGCCGAGCCAGCCGCGCGCAACCTCGCCGGCGAAATCGCGGTCGCTGCGCGGCCGGTGACCGAGCAGGCCGGCGAAGCGCTTCACCTCGGCCTCGCGCGCGACCGCGTCGTCCTCCTGATCGCGGCGCATCATCACCTTCAGGTCGTAGGCGAGCCACGCCGGGGCGAGGGCGCGGAGGCGTTGCTCCGGTACGTCGAGGTCGCCGCCGCCATAGGGCACCACGCGGCCCAGCGCCTCGGACCAGATCCCGGCCATCGCCGGATCCGTCAGGGCGTCCGGGCCGACGAGGTTGTAGGTCTCGGCCGGCAGGGGGACGTCTGCCCGCTCCAGCCACGGCAGAGGGGCCCCGTCCCGCCGGCGGTGTTCGTCAGAACCGTGCCGCGACACCGCCCATGATGGTGCGGGGGGCGCCCGGCGTGGCGTAGCGGTTCTGGAATGCACGATCGTAGTAGGTGGCGTCGAACAGGTTGTCGACGTTGAGGTAAACCCGCACTCCCGGCGTGATCCAATAGTAAGAGATCAGGTTGAGTGTTGTGTAGTTCGGCAGCTTGAAGGTCGAGAGTGCGGTCCCGGCGGCACGCTGGCCGACATACGTCACGCCGCCGCCGAGGCCGAGGCCGCGAAGCGCGGCGCTCTGGAACTCATAAACGGTCTGCATGGCGAAGCTGTCGGCGGGAATGTTCGCAAGCCGCGTCCCGACGGGCAACGAGTTGTCGCGCGCGACGGCGGCGTCGACGTGGGTGTAGGTGCCGAAGACCCGCCAGCCGGGTGCGAGATCGCCTGCAACCGTCAGGTCGAAGCCGCGGCTCCGCACGACACCGGCCGCGACGCTGAAGTTCGGATCGACCGGATCGACGGTGAGGACGTTGGTCCGCCTGAGGTCGAACACGGCCGCCGTGGCGCTCAGGTTGCCGTCGAGCATGGTGAGCTTCGCACCGGCCTCGACGCCCTCGCCCTGCTGGAAGGCGAAGGGGCGTCCCGAGCGGTCCGTGCCGGTGTTGGGGAAGAACGAGCGGCCGTAATTGCCGTAGAGCGAGAGCGCGTCCGTCAGATCGTAGACGAGGCCGAACCGCGGGGTCGCGACCGTTCCCTGCAGGCTCGTGGTGCGCCCGGTGCGGTAGTCGGTCGAGACAAGGCCCAGATCCTCGACGCGCACGCCGAAAAGGGCATGGAGCCGCGGCGTGATGTCGACCTGATCCTGGATGTAGCCGGCGTAGCTCTGGATGTTCTGGAGGAAGTTGGTGATCGAGCCGAGCGGCGGCAGCGGGAGCCGTCCGTAGCGGGGGTTGAGCAGATCGAGGGCGAAGGGATTGGCGTTCGCGTTCGAGCGGTTGAAGATTTCCCGGTAGCGGTAGCTGTCGTATTCCAGGCCCATCAGCAGGGTATGGCGGAAGGGGCCGGTCTCGAACTTGCCCGCGAGGTTGAACTGAAGGTCGAGATCGGCCCAGCTCAGGTCGCGGTGCTCGTAGGTTCGCCGCAGGGTCCGGCCGTCGCCGAGCACGTTCATCGCGCCCACGCCCTCACCGTAGAGATGGCCGCCGAGCGCTTGCGCACCCGCGGTCACCACCCAGTCCGGGTCGAGGCGGTGCTCGATGCGGAGCTGGCCGAGCGCATTGTCGTTGCGGACCGGCGGGATGCCGGGCTCGCCGATGATGCGGTTGCGCGGCACGGCACGCAAATGACCGTTGATGGGCACAATACCCCGATCGAAGGTCCCCGCGGTGCTCAGCACCTCACCCTCGAGCGTGATGGTCGTATCGGCCGACGGTTTCCAGGCGATCACGGGCGCAAGATCGTAGCGGTCACCGTGTACGAAGTCTCGGAAGCTGCCGTTATCCTCGACGGCGCCCGTGACGCGGGCGAGCACCTGGCCCTCCTGGTCGAGGGCTCCCGTGGCATCGAAGGTGGTGCGCTTCTGGTTGAAGCTGCCGTACTGGGTGCCGACCGCGAAGGAGCGCTCGGCGAGCGGCTGCTTGGTGACGATGTTGAAGGTGCCGCCCGGGTCGCCGCGGCCGTAGAGGAAGGCCGAAGGCCCCTTCAGGACCTCGATCCGCTCGATCGAGACGATGTCGGGCGAGTTCGGGAAGCCGCGGTTGATTGGGAAGCCGTTGCGGTAGAACTCGCCCGTGTTGAAACCGCGGATCGTAAACTCGGTCAGGCCGAGGCCCGCGAAATTGTTCGCGCGCCCCACGCCCGCGAGGTCCAGGGCCGTGTCGATGCGCGTCGCAGCCGCATCGGTGAGCACCTGATCGGACACGACGACGACGGTCTGCGGGACTTCGCGCAGGGGCGTGTCGGTGCGCGTCGCGCTGACGCTGTTCTTGGCGTGATAGTCATCGACCTTGCTCCCTGGCCTGCCATTCCCGGCGACCGATAATTCGTCGAGCTGCACCTCCTGCGTAGCATCGGCTGCGAGCTGTGCGACGGCAGAACTTGGTCCGAGGCCGATCAGGGAGCCTGATTGCGCTACGAATACGAGCGCGGTCGATGCGGCGAGTACACTGGTGTGTTTGAATTTTATGCGCGAAACGGCCACGGACACAAACCAACCTTGATCGGGGCGCGTCTGTTGCGATCCAGAAACATAAGGGGTCAAGCTTGTACGGGGCTATGTAAACATCCTTAGTTTGTAGTAATTTCAATAAACATCCTGAGATTTCTGGAAGGATTGTAAGATGCCTCCCTTCCAAGTTTGCGTGTGGCGCGCATGCTACAGCGGCCAGAGCCATCCAGGATCGAATGGTATGCTCTGAATTCGAGATAAATATAGAATAGGGTCAGATCAGCCTATGTCATAGACTCCCTCGCAGGAGAGCAGAATGGAATGCCTTCCTTGTTCAGATCATCGAGATAAACGGCTGGCAATTCCGCTTTTCGGAAGATGCACGTGCCGCAGCCTCGGTTTGATCCGAGTCCACGGCATCATGTGGCCCCGGACCTCTGCCGCGACCGGCGCCGTTGCGCCTGCGGAGCAGGAATCCTAGATGATCGAACCGAACGTCCAGCGCTTGGCACCGCTTGGGCGATCGAGGATGCGGGCGGCGAAATCCCGAACTACAGCGGCGATGGCGTGCTCGCGGTGTTCGACCGCGCCGGCGACGAAGCGCGGGCGCGCCACGCCCTATTGCGGTCGGCCCGGTCCGCATTGGCCGAGGCGGGCCATCTACCGGCGATCGACACCGTCACGCTCCGCGGCGTGACCGAGCGGCAGACGTTTTTCGGCTTGCGGGAAGGAATTATCTGACCAGCCGAACGAAACGAGCCGCTTTTTCTATTAGACCGCACAAAGCGGGGAAGTATCTCTCTCATCAAGAGGTGGGGCCTGAGGCGCCCGACCCAAACGCGGAGGCCTGCACGTGACCCATTCTGCCATCCCTCGCCGTGCCGTGCTGGCCGGCCTCGGCGGTCTCGCGGCCGCCGCGCCGGCTTGGGCCGCCGGCACGGTCACGCTGCCGCTGCCCGGCGGTCCCGACACGCGCGACCTCACGACCGCCTTCCCCGGCAAGGGGTCAATGATCCTGCAGCGCACCCGGCCGCCGCTCCTGGAGACGCCGTTCGCGGTGTTCGACCAGGGTGTGTTCACGCCCAACGACCGCTTCTACGTGCGCTGGCATTGGGCCTCGATCCCCACCGACATCGACGCGAACGCCTTCCGGCTGACGGTGCGCGGACATGTCGACCGGGCGCTGTCGCTGTCGCTCGACCCGATCGCCCAGTTGCCGCGCTTCGAGATCGCGGCGGTCAACCAATGCTCGGGCAATTCCCGTGGCCTGTTCGAGCCGCGGGTGCCCGGGGCGCAGTGGGCCAATGGCTCGATGGGCAACGCGCGCTGGACCGGCGTGCGCCTGAAGGACGTGCTCGACCGTGCCGGGGTGAAGGCGGGGGCCGTGCAGGTGCGCTTCAGCGGCCTCGACGAGCCGGTCGTGGACGACGCGCCGGACTTCAAGAAATCGCTCGACCTCGACCATGCCCGGGACGGCGAGGTCATGCTCGCCTACGCGATGAACGGTGAGCCGTTGCCGCTGCTCAACGGCTTCCCGCTGCGCCTCGTGGTTCCGGGCTGGTACTCGACCTACTGGGTCAAGATGCTGTCCGACATCGAAGTGCTGGACAAGCCCGACGATCAGTACTGGATGAAGACAGCCTACCGTATTCCGGACGTGCCCGGGGCCAACATCAAGCCCGGCCAGACCGGCTTCAAGACGGTGCCGATCAACCGGATGGTCCCGCGCTCGTTCGTGACCAACCTGCAGGACGGCGCCACGGTCGCTGCCGGCGCACCGGTGGCCGTGCGTGGGATCGCCTTCGGGGGCGATTGCGGGGTTCAGACAGTCGAGATCTCCAGCGATGGCGGCGCGACATGGACGCCGGCACGGCTCGGGGCCGACGCGGGCCCCTACAGCTTCCGCCGCTTCGAGGGCAGCCTTCCGGCGCTGTCGGCCGGCGGCCACGCCATCAAGGTCCGCTGCACCAGCACGAACGGCCTCGCGCAGCCGATGGACCAGGTCTGGAACGGGGCTGGGTTTATGCAGAACGGCGTCGAGACCGTGTCGCTCCACGTCGCCTGAGGGAGAGAGAGCCATGTCCACACCCCGCACCGCATGCCTGCTTGCCGGGCTCGTCCTCGCCCCCGCCACGGCATTCGCCACCCCGGCGCCCGAGCCGATGCGCTTCACCGCGCAGCGGGTCGAGCTGCCGAGTTCCGACCGGGCCTTCCCGGACGGCCCCGGGGTGGAGGCGGTCAACAACAACTGCCTCGCCTGCCACTCGGCCGGGATGGTGCTGACCCAACCCAAACTGTCGAAGGCCCAGTGGACCGAGACCGTCAACAAGATGGTCCACATCTACAAGGCGCCAGTCGAGCCGGCCGACATCCAGACCATCGTCGACTACCTCGCCGCGATGAAGCCGTGAGTGGAGCGTGCCGGGATCGACCCCGGCACGTTGTACCCCGGTGCCCGAACGTGGAGATCCAGATGTCGAGCTTGGCCGAGCGCAAGGCGCGCCTGATCGTGCACGGGGATGCGCCCTACAACGCCGAGCCGCCGCTCGCCCGGCTGCGCGCGGCCTACCGCACGGCGGCGGACGACTTCTACGTGCGCTCGCACGGCGACCTGCCCGAGATCGACGCGGATGGCTACCGGCTTACGGTCGACGGGGCGATCCCGACCGCGCTGGAGCTGTCGCTGCACGGATTGCGGTCGCGCTTTCCCCAGGTCACCGTGACCGCCACGATGCAGTGCGCGGGCAACCGCCGCGCCGACATGCGGACGGTGGCGCCGGTCTCCGGCGATCCCTGGGACGGAGGCGCGATCGGCACCGCCGACTGGACCGGGGTGCGGCTGGGCGACGTCCTGCGCGCGGCCGGCATCACCGGGGGCGCGGACCTGCATGTCGCCTTCGCGTGTCACGACACGATCCAGGGGCATCCCTACGGCGCCTCGATCCCGCTCGCCAAGGCGCTCGCCCCGGAGACCCTGCTGGCCTTCGCGATGAACGGTGCGCCGTTGCTGCCCGAACACGGCTTCCCGCTGCGCGCCGTCGTACCCGGGTTTGCCGGGGTGCGCAGCCCGAAATGGCTGACACGCATCACCGTGCAGGATCACCCGTCCGACAACCCGATCCAGGCCGACGACTACAAGCTGTTCCCGGCCGACGTCACCGCGGCGACGGCAGACCCGGCCAAGGGGCACACCATCAACACCATGCCGCTCAACGCGGTGATCTGCGCGCCGGCGCGGGGCGCGAGCCTGACGGCTGGGGTCCAAAGCCTCACCGGCTATGCCGTTTCGGGCGATCGCGCGGTGGTTCGCGTTGATGTCTCGGGGGATGGCGGCCGAACCTGGGCGCAAGCCGCGCTCGAGCATGATGCGACCGCGCCCTTCGCCTGGACGTTCTGGTCGATCGACCTCGATCTACCCGCGGGCGAGCATGAACTGGTGGTGCGCGCCTGGGACGAGGCCGGCCAGACCCAGCCGGCCGCTCCCGACGACACTTGGAACTACAAGGGCTATCTCGGCGCATCGTGGCACCGCGTGCGGGTCACCGTGGACTGAGCGCGTTCGAATGCGCCAGAGCCATGACCCGGAGGGGCCAGTCCGGCAGCGCCTCGGCAAGGAAGCGCCGCTCACGGCTTGCCCGCCTGGATCAGGCCGAGCAACGCATCGGCGGCCCGGCTGCGGTAGCGCTCCCTGTGGCGCAGCATCCGGACGGTCCGGGTCGGCAGCGGGAACGGCGCCGCGACCCGCACACAAGCGGCGAGCTTGCCCGCCACGACGGCCTCCGACAGGACGCTCGCCCCCGCGCCGGCCTCGACCGCGGCGAGAACGGCCTCGTTCGAGGGCAGCTCCAGCGCGACCGGGAGGTCCCGGGGCGGAACGCCGGCCGCCGCGAGCGCGGCCTCGAAGACCGAGCGCGGGCCGGATCCCGCCTCGCGCAGCACCCAGGGATGAGCCGCAAGATCGGCCGCCGTGCGTGCGCCTGCGGCGGCGAACGGGTGGCTCGGCGGCGCGATCAGAACGAGGCGATCCCGCGCGACCGCCGTGCTCGCCAGAGCCGGATCGTCGATCTCGCCTTCGACGAAACCGAGTTCGGCCGCGCCCTCGTTGACCGCCCGCGCCACGTCGGCGGTATGGCCCACTGCGAGGCGAACCGTGATCTCCGGGCAGGCTGCCCGGAACGCCACGAGACGGCGGGGCAGCCAATGGCTGGCGATGGTCTGGCTCGCATGGACGCGCAGGCTCCCGCGCCGCAACCCGCTGAGGTCGGCCAGCACCTGCTCGGCCGCCTCGGCGCGGGCGAGCACGGCTCGGGCTTCCCTGAGGAAGATGCGTCCGGCGTCCGTCAGCTCGATGCCGCGACCCACCCGGTGGAACAGCTTGACCGCATGCCGCCCCTCCAGTCCGGAAACGGCGGCGCTGACCGCCGACTGCACGATGTTGAGCGCCTCGGCCGCGCGGGTGCCGTGCTGGCGTTCGGCGACCGCCACGAAGATGCGCAACTGATCGAGAGTCATCGACGGGCTCGGCGGCAGAGAGGAAGCTGCGAGCCGATCATGCCTCGACCAAGCTTCGGTCGGCGGCTGCGCGTACGCTTGTCCCGCATACCTGCCCGGAGGCGGACCAGGAGTTTTCGGCCAGATTTCGTCGCTGTCGATCGCTCATGAAGCGTCTGAGACGTCTGGAAAGCGGCCGCGCCGTATCGGCGGCGCAGGTCGGCTACCGCTGATGGTCCGAAAACACGTGCGCGACGATCGCGTTGGCGTGACCGTGGCCTCGTCCAAGATCTGCTTTCAGCATAGCGACCAGGTCCAGATGCTTTGCTGGAAGGCGTGTCCGGACCAGCTGCTGCCATTCGCCGATCGGACGCCCGTACGTCTTCTCGATGAACGGACAATACGATGCCGATCCCTTGACGGAGTCGGTCGACATGCGGGGCGTCTTTCGCAGCAGGCGGTCGGCGCCAGCTTCGCCGCGCATCGCGCCGACCGCAACCCTGACGCGAGAACCAACACGGTGAGCTCGCTGGTGCCCCCGCAAGGGCCGAAGGCGCCCGTCCGCCTCTGCTGCGGATCTCCTTCGAAGCATCCGTTCAAGAAGAGGAGCCGCAGGCCCTCGCGCGTGACCTGTACGATGCCGTCGGCCAGGGCCTTGCCGCACTGGGGGCACGTGCCGCAGCGATCGAACTGGCTGCGCCCCCGGTGCGCGAGGATCTTCGCGGTGGTGCCCAGGGCATCGAGAGCTTAGCAGATGTGCGGAGGGCGTTGGCACCTGTGGGGCAGGCGACAACCCCCGCATGCCCCCACGTGGGCCCGGTCGTCGCAGGTCGCATGAAACTCACGGCTGGCCAGCGCGCGCTCAATGACGCGCGCCGGGAAGCACCCTCACGCATTCAGGGTCGGGGTTCGGTGTTCAGGCTGGCCTGGACGCGCGCCGACAAACTTCGCGCCACCACGTCAACCCCCGACCCTCTGCTGCCAACAGACGTCCTGCGCTCGCCCAATTGTGCCGGTAGTCGAAGTTCGTCGACGCACGCCCTTTTAAGTCGTTGCTATCGCTAGCCGCGGATCTCGGGTGTGCAGCGAGTGTGTCCGCCTCTGAGTACGATGTTTGTCGGTCAAGCCGATGCAAAGCTCCCGCGGACCTTTTTGCTCCGCTTTGCGCCGGACGGTGGGTGAAGCGGCAACAGTATTTTCTGGTGGTGTTCGAGCTGCCGCTTCAGTCTGAACGAGTGGCCTGGAGAACCATCGACGGCGTTCCGGGCGTCAAGGTTGAGTGGTTTTCAATCAGTCCGGTCTCGGGTGGCGAAATCCAAAAACAGGCGTTCAATCCGAGCGAACGTCCGACAGCTTTGCGCCAAGAGCTGACATTTGATGTTTGCCGGGAAGCGGACGTTGCTAGTGAGGGGGCGCCTGATCCCGCTGTTGAGTGGTACGTTTGAACATTGTTAAGCAGTGGGAATGACACTTGGCACGTCGAATTCCGGTCCAAGATGGAAGGCGCTGCGCAGGGTCACTTGCCCTGATCGTAAGGGATGAGGGGTGGATTGACCGGATCTTCTGGACGCCTGTGCCGCTCTAAGAGCTTTAATCCTGGTGCATCGATCCAGGCGGAGGCGTCAGCCGAGTTTGGAAGAGTTGATGCAAAACCAAAGAACTAGTGCTCACTCGCATGAACGAAGTGAATGCGTCAGAGCACTAGTACACCCGCAGGCGGAGAGAGCTCCTTGTCAATCCGTATTAGTTGCGTCTTACGTAGCTCCGTTGCCTTCAGCTCTTAGACCATAGTGTAGAAACCTCCGAATTGCTCACGATTTTCTCGCTCGCTGATGTTCCTCATCGGCGAGTCGATAATCAGCATCCCCGGAAGTGGAGTCTCGAGCTGCACCGCCAACCGGCGGGCGGCGATTGCGAAGCAGCATTTGAACAGTGTCTTTTTCCCACCACTGCTCAGGGTCGCGAAGTTCGTAACGGCGCGATCGTCCTGATCCTGGCCATAGAGCTCTGGATCGAAATTCGCCGAAGAAATCTCCACGCGATCCTTGGCGGTGATGCCGGGAACACCCGCCCGCACCAAGCAATCGAGAAAGTACGTCTTCAGGAGCTCCAGGTTGGTCACATCGCTCTGAGCTGCGTCGCGGGCGCTTCTCAGTTCGGCGCGAAGCCGTTGCGCGCGCGCGGCAATCCTTTCCAGCTCAGACCGCTGAGCGTCGACCATCTGGGATTATGATCGGCCCCCACGCGGTGGTCCAAGTTCAAAGTTAGTGCAGGGTCACACGGTCCGTGCTGATGTCAATCAAGGCCCAGCTGAGCCGGCGCGATGATCGAGTTTCATTAAAGCGCCGGGCATAGAAGTGAATAAAGCAGAATATAATCTGCTAATCAACGCCCGGTCTCAACATTATGGAATTGACTGAGCCGCGGTAAACTTACAGACGGCGCCATAATACGAGCTGCGCCGGGATAGCGGGACGCAATATCCCGACGCGTGACCAGCATTGCCGATCCGAATCTCGTCCTCTGCCGCGATCATTCAGCGCAACGGGTAGCACCGAGAGCTGCCCGTATCGCCCCCTCACGCCATGTGGAATCCGCTGCTGTCATGATGGGTGTCGAGGGAGAAGACTAGGCTAGCGTCGGCTGACGTGTGGCCAGCTGCATCGGTCTCGTAGACGGTGACCGTATGCTGGCCGTCGGCGCTGCCGTCGGTGGCCAGGACTGGGGTCGTCGTGGTGACCGCGCCGTTGTCGAGCTTGTAGTGCAGCGTGTCGCCACTCACGGACGGCGCATAGGTCACCAGGCCATCGCTGGTCGCGTGGGTGCCGCCCGTTCCGGTGTCGTGCGTGAGCGCGACGGTTGGGGCGGACGGCGCAGCAGCAGCCGTGGCGGTGCCAGACGTACCGGAGCCTGTGCCTGTACCCGTGCCCGTTCCCGGGACGGTGAACTGCTGCGATCCAGTGTTGGGCAGGCTTAGGCCACTATGGGCCACGGTCATGCCGTCGTAGCTGGCGCCGTCGACGTACAGATTGCGATCCGTACTCGCTGAGCCCCCGTAAAAGTCGTTGAGGAAGCTGATGCTAACCGCGTGATCGCCCGGACCAAAATCACCCTTCACGGTCAGAGTGTCGGACTGACCCGCTGCGTGTGCTGCATGAGCGGTCTGGACGCCCCCGATTTGGTGGCCATCCACGGAGATCGTGTACTGCGCGTCCCCGTTATAGGCGTCCTGGCTGATCTTCAGCACCAGCTGATTCGCCCCCGCGCCGATCGTCGTGGCGCTGACGGCCGGTGCCGTGCCGCCCGTTCCCGCTGCGGCACTCGTGTCGGGGGGGCTGGTGTTGTCTGGCGCAACGGTGGCGGCGGTGGTGGCAATGGTGACGCCGCCGTTTTGCAGGAGGACGGCCGGGTCGGCCTCCGAGGTCCCGAAGCTGTGGCCATCCAGGCTGACGGAACTGACATAGAGGTTACGGTCATGGCCCTCGCTGAACTGCCCGCTGCCATCGTACGCATCGTTGAGGAAGCGT
>NZ_JALNUM010000143.1:0-14253 GCF_026540795.1 Methylobacterium sp. GC_Met_2 | reverse complement strand
TAGCCGAGCCGGTTCAGATCCTCCGCCGACCCGATGGAGGAATTGTTGGCGGGCGGCAGGTCGAGGCTGACCCAATGCATCCCGTGCTGCGCCGCGAACAGAGCCAATTGGATCAACGTCGCGAGCTTGTCGCCGGCCATCGACCCGGAATTGGTGAACCCGGCGGCGATCTTGTCCTTCCACAGGTAGCCCTGGGCCATCACGGCCCGCGATGTCGCCTCCTGGAACGCCTTGAACGCCGCGGAGGCCGCGCCCGTATAGGTCGGCGCGCCGAAGATAATGGCGGGGGCGGCGTGGAGGACGGCCCAGGATTGGTCCACGTCCTCGACGGGAACGAGCGCGGCCTCCGCGTCAGCGACGAGCCGGACACCCGCCGCGACGGCCTCGGCCTGGCGCGCGGTATGGCCATAGCCCGAATGGAATACGATCGGGATCAGGATCGGCCGAGGCTCGCCCGGATCCCTGCGCATGATGATGTCGGCCATCGTTTCCCCTTGTCGGTTCAGCCACCGATGACATGACAAGGAAGCCCGGGCCGGTGTGACATCCGGCCGATGGTCCGCAGGGTTCGGTCCTGCGGTTCGCGCTTTCGGCGGCGCTGGACAGGGCCGTTCCGCCGACCCAGATCGGACGATGATCTGAGCAGACGAGCACGCGATGACAGCCGAGACCAATGCACGCCCCGCCCTCGATGACGACACTCTGGCCTTCGCGGCCCGAGTCTTCCAGTACGCCCGGATGGGTCACGCCGAAGAGCTCGCTGAGCTGTTCGGCCAGGGGCTGCCGGCGAACCTGCGCAACGACAAGGGCGACAGCCTGCTGATGCTGGCTGCCTATAACGGGCAGGCGGAAGCGACGCGGGTGATCCTGGAGGCCGGCGGCGATCCGGAACTCGGAAACGATCGCGGCCAGACCCCGTTGGCCGGCGCGGCGTTCAAGAACGATCTGGCGATCGCGCGGCTGCTGCTCCAGCACGGGGCGGCGGTGGACGGGACCGGCGACGGCAGCCGCACGGCCCTGATGACGGCGGCGATGTTCGACCGGACCGAGATGGTCGACCTGCTGCTCCAGCACGGGGCCGACCCGGACCGGCGCGACGCCGCCGGCCAGAGCGCCGCCGACATGGCCCGTGCCATGGGTGCGCAGGCGACGCCGGGGCAGCTCGACGGGGCTGAGCGGCCGGTAGGGTGAACTCAGCCGGGATCGGCCGGTGCTTCGCCGTTCGGCACGACCGCAAGGCTGAAGCCGAGCGCGGCGACGACCCGTTGCACGGTCTCGAGACTCGGGTTGCCGGTCTGCGAAAGGGCCTTGTAGAGGCTCTCGCGCCCGAGGCCGGTGGCCTCGGCGACGGCCGACATGCGTCCGGCGCGGGCGACATCGCCCAACGCCCGGCGGAAAGCCGCTGGGTCTTTCTCTTCCAGAGCGGCTGAGAGGTAGGCAGCCACATCCTCGGGCGCGCGGAGATGCTGCGCGATTACGAAAGGCCGCGTCGGGGTCTTGGGAGGGGACTCAGAAGCCGCCATGGGCATATCCTCAAACCGTCAATGCGAGTTCATGGGCCCGCGCGATATCGCGCGCTTGGCTACCCTGGTCGCCGCCGCACAGCAGGATCACGATCGTGCCATCGTCCCGGTGGACGAAATAGATGCGGTAGCCCGGACTGCTGTCGATCTTCATCTCGCTGACCCCGCCACCGACAGGGGCCACCGTCCCCGGGTTGCCCTCTTGGAACCGAACGATCCGCCGGGGGATTCTCGCTCGGCCGACGCGGTCGCGCAGGCCTTCGATCCACCGGTCGAAGACGGCCGTCGTCACGATCCGCGGCACTTGAAAAGTATCCCATAAGATACGCTGCGTCGCAAAGCCTTCAACGCCGAAGCGGGCGATCGTCGAACGCCGGCACGGGCAGCCGCGCAAACCCGGGAGATGAAACGCCTTGCCTCATCACGCCATCCTGAGGGGTAGGGGACGCTCCCTGGCTTGCCTGGCGCTGTTCGCCACGCCGCTTGCAGCCTCCGCCGCCGAGACCCCCTGGCCGGCCTTCGGGCACGATCCCAGCAACCGCAATTTTTCCGAGCTGACCCAGATCGACCGCGATTCGATCGCCCGGCTGCGACCCGCCTGGATCTTTCAGACGGGCGTGACCGGCTATTTCCAGGCCCAGCCCGTGATGGTGGACGGGACGCTCTACCTCTCCACCACCCAGAACAATGTCGCGGCTCTCGACGCAAAGACCGGCAAGCCGCTTTGGACCTACTCACACAAGCCGCGCACGGAGAAGATCTTCGGGCCGCCATCCAACCGTGGGCTCGCGGTGTCCGGCGGCCTCGTCTTTGAGGCGACCATGGACGGGCGGTTGATCGCGCTGGACGCGAAGACCGGCACGATGGTCTGGGACAAGGAGGCGGTCCGGCCGGAGGAGGGCGAGACCGAAACCGCCTCTGGGCTGGCGGCCACGCTCGGCGGAAAGCCCGTGCAGGGTTCGAGCCGGCTCGGCTTCAAGATGCCGCCGCTGGTCGCCGACGGGCTGGTGATCGTCGGCGTCACCGGCGCGGGCTACGGCTTGCACATCGAGGACGCGGCGGGCGGCCTCGACGGCGGCGCGGTGGTCGGGATCGAGGGCGGCTATGGCCGACGCGGCTGGCTCGCGGCCTACGATGCCAAGACCGGGGAAGAGCGCTGGCGCTGGTACGTCACGCCCTCGGAGGGCTGGGAGGGCGGTTTTGTCGAAAAGACCGCCGACGGTACGCCGCTCCATCGCGACATCGCCGCCGAGAAAGCGGCGGCCCCCGCCAACCGCGACGCGTGGCGCGTCGGCGGCGGCTCCCTTTGGATGACGCCGGCCTACGATTCCGATCTCGGCCTGATCTTCCTCGGCACCGGCAACCCGGCACCACAGAATTTCGGCCTGTCGCGGCCCGGGGACAACCTCTACACGATGTGCCTCGTGGCGCTGGATGTGAAGACCGGCGCGCTGCGCTGGTACTACCAGCAGGTGCCGCACGACGAGTGGGGCTACGATGTCGCCGCGCCGCCCTTCCTGCTCGATGGTCCGAACGGCACCAAGGCCGTGGCCTCGGCGAGCAAGACCGGCTGGATCTACGTCCACGACCGGGCATCGGGAAAGCTCCTCGAACGCTCGGCGCCGCTCCTCGACCAGAAGAACCTGTTCGCACCGCCGACCGCCCAGGGCACCGTCGTGGCGCCCGGGCCCCTCGGCGCGGTCTCCTGGCCGCCGACGGCCTATGATGGGCGCCGCGCCTACGTGCAGGTCCGCCACGGGGCGACGACCTACACGGTGAAGACCGTGCCGGCCGCCACAGGGCGGCCGGAGATCCGCTACACCGAGACCGGCGAAGCCAAGGGCCAGCCGGCCTTCAGCACGCTCACCGCCGTCGATCTCAAGGACGGCGGCACAATCGCGTGGTCGGTGCGGTCGGCGAGCCGGCTCTCGGGAGGCACGCTGGCGACTGCGGGCGGTCTCGTCTTCTCCGGCGAGGAGGATGGACATCTCGATGCCCACGACGCGCGCGACGGCCGCGTGCTCTGGCGATTCCAGTGCGGCGCGGGGATCAGCGGGCCGGCCATGACGTACGCGCTGGACGGCAAGCAATACGTGGCGGTGGCTGCGGGCGGCGCGTCCTACACCAAGGCGTCGGGTTTCGGCACCGGCGACGCGCTGCTGGTCTTCGCGCTGCCCGATTGACCACGGCCGAGCTTGACCGGAAGGATTCCCGCCAGGGGCGGGGACCCTTCCGGCTCCTGACAGAGGCGCAGAGCACGGACGGCGGGATAGCTGGTTCCCGGCCGACGGATCGCGGGTGATCCGCACCATCGCGATGCCGGCCGACACCAGCCCGGCCAGCGACATCTTCGGCGGCTGGCTGATGGCCCAGCTGGATCTGGCCGCCGGCAACGTCGCCGCGCGGCGCTGGCGTTGGCGCTGCGCCACCATCGCGGTCGACGCGATCACCTTCCATCACCCGGTCTTCGTGGGCTGCGAGGTCGGCCTCTACGCGTGGCTCGTCCAGGTCGGGCGCTCGTCCCTGCGCATCCAAGCGGAGGTCTGGCGGCGCGAGCGGGCGAGCGAGGCGATCATGAAGGTCACGGAGGCGACCATCACCTTCGTGGCGGTCGGCGCCGACCGTCGCCCGCGGCCGGTGCCGCCGGAGGTGGCCGGGCGCGGAGCCTCATCGTAGAGTCGGCTGCGGCATCCGCGGCGCGATCCGAGGATCACCGCTTACGCACGTTGGCCCAAATCGCGCATGGTGTCGGTCAGTCCGGCTTTCGCGGCGGCGCCGGTCCGGCGCGCGCGTGGATGGCGGCCGCACGTCCAGGGATCGGAACCACACGATGGCGCAGCGGTCGGGACACGACTTCAAGTTCGGCATCGAGGAGGAGTTCTTCCTGGCCAGCGCTCGTTCGCGGGGCGCGCCGCGCGCGTCGATCCAGGGTTTCCACGACGCGGCCAAACGTCTGGGCTCGGTCGAGCGGGAACTCCTCGAAAACGAGGTGGAGATCTGCTCGAAGCCGACGGCGAGCGTCGAGGAGGCACGGGCCGCGCTCGGTGATCTGCGCGACAAGCTCCAAGCGACCGCCCGCGCGCACGGGCTCAAGCTGTTCGCCGCCGGCACGCACCCCACCGCCGTCTGGTCGATCCAGAAGGAGACGGACAAACCACGCTACCGGGGGATGATGGACGACCTTCAGATCACCGGGCGCCGCTCCGTGGTCGCCGGCATGCACGTCCATGTCGAGGTGCCGCGCCCCGAGGAGCGGGTGGACATCATGCGGCGGATCTACCCGTTCCTGCCGCTGCTGCTGGCCCTCTCGACGTCCTCGCCGTTCTACGACCGCCGTCGCACCGGCCTGCACGGCTACCGGTTGCGGGCCTACGCCGAGTTGCCGCGCACCGGCCTCCCCGAGCTGTTCGACGACGATGCCGATTACGCCCGGTATGTCCGGGTTATGACCACCGCGGGTGCCGTGCCCGATCCGACGTACTTCTGGTGGCACATCCGCCCATCGATCCGATACCCGACCCTGGAGTTGCGCGTCGCGGACAGCTGCACGCGGCTGGACGACACCCTGACCGTCGCCCAGCTCTATCGCTGCCTCGTCCGTCTGCTCGACCGTCGTCCGGACATCCACGCCGGCCTGACCGGCGCCTCGCGGGGGTTCGTGATGGAGAACCTGTGGCGGGCCGAGCGAGACGGCACGGGCGCGTCGCTGATCGATGAGGCGGCCGGGCGCGCCGTCTCCGTCACCGACGCCCTGGACACGCTGCTGGACCTGATCGCCGAGGACGCGGCCGCGCTGGGCTGCACGGCGCAGGTGGCGCACGCCACGGTGATCGCCCGAAACGGCTCGAGCGCAGCCGGCCAGCTCGCTGCCTACACCACCGCCCGCGACGGCGGCGCCAGTGAGGGCGTGGCGTTGAAGGCGGTCATCGATTGGCTTGCACGGGAGACGGCCCCCCTGGGCTGACCGATCGATCGAGAGCGGCGAACGGATCGCGACAGGGCTGCATTCCCCTCAACCCGCCGCCAGCGCGTAGCGCGTCCGCAGGCGCAGGCCGAACACCGCCATCATGAACATGCAGCAGGTGGCGTTGTTGCCGTTCCACAGCACCGTCTCGAACGAGGCCGAGACCAGCCCGAGGAACCACAGCCGCAGGAACAGCATCGTCTCCGCGTCGAGCCGGGCGCCACCGGCCACGCGCTGGAGGTCGCGCACCGGCGCGAGCACGAAGGCCGCCACGGTCAGCGCGAGGAGCGGCAGGCCGCCGATCAAGGCGGTGTCCAGATAGGCGTTGTGGGCGTGATCGACGGTGTTGACCCAGGTCAGCTCCTCGGAGCCGCCATACATGGTCCGCTCGGTCATCCAGAAGGCGCCGATCCCCCAGCCGCGCCAGGGGCGGATCAGGATGTTGTCGATGGCGAACTGCCAGATCTCGCTGCGGCCGGTGAAGGTCGCGTCGGTCAGCAGCGACCCGACCGCCTCCTGGATCGGCGGCACCAGCACCGAGCCGATCGAGACCAGCGAGAACCCGACCACCGGGCCCAGCAGCAGCAGGCGCCGGGCGAACCCGCCCGTTAGCACCTGACAGAGCCCCGTCACGCCGAGGATCACCGGCAGCAGCAGGATCGCGGTCTTGGAACCGCTCGCCAGCAGGAACCCACCCGCCAGCAGCACGATAGCCCAGCCGAGGAACCGGTTGGCGGCCGTGGCGACGTAGAGGCCGACGATCACCAGGATCACCATGGCGGCGCCGGCCTCGTTCTTCTGCGGGAAGATCCCACGCCAGAGGCCCGGATGGCTCGGATCGGAATTGACGTCGAAGGCCGAATGGATGGCGAGGCTCGGCACGAAGGCGACCGCCAGATAGGACGAGAGCACGATCACCAGGGCCGCCCCGGCGAGGCTCAGGGCGAGCTGCCGCGGGGACCGGGCGACGATCAGAACCCCCGCCGAGAGCATCGCGGCGATCACGAACAGCGCCAGCCGACGCAGCGACAGGCTCGGCTCGATGGAGAGCAGCGTCGTCAGGCCAAGCCAGACGGCGCAGAGCACGAGCGGCCGGGTCATCAGCGGTTGGAGGTGCCGCAGGCCGATCCGGCGGATCGCCAGCGCCATGGCGGTGCCGGCGGTGAGGAACAGCACCTGGGTCAGCAGGCTCCCGTCCTCGGAGGCCGAGAGGATCGACCGGTCGGACAGGTCCTTCAGCCAGACGTGGTTCCAGAGCAGGACGAAGACCGCCCCGTTGAGGAGCACGCGCAGCAGATCGGGGACATCACGGGCCGTGCTGCCGTCCCGTCGCCCTCGGGGCGGGATGCCGATCGCTGCGTCCGCAGAAGCCATGTCGTCCCACCGCGAGGCCGCATCATGCGCCTATGGTCATTCTAGCGCCGGGACGGGCGCACGCGATGGCAAATCAAATATTGCGCCCAGAGATCGCGCGATAACCTTGACGAACGCCTGCCGCCCTCAGCGCCGCATCGTGTACTGGGTCCGACCGGCGGATTGGCGCATCAGGAACGCCGCCATCTCGGCGAGTTCCGGCGCCTTGGAGCGGAAGGTCACCGACAGGGCGAGCAGCGTGTCCTTGTGGTCGAGGCCCGGATAGATCCGCTCCTGCACGGGCACGTGCTCGGCGCGCAGGCGGGCGGCGAGGCTCACCGTGTGGCGGGGCTTCACCACCGTGTCGGCTTCGCCGGACGCCAGGAAGGCGGGGGGCGAGAGCGGGCCGACGAAGCTGCCCGGCTGGGTCGCGGCCAGATCGGGCGCCTTGCCGAACACCTTGAGGGTCGTGTCCTGATCGAGCGGCAGGAAATCATAGGGGCCCGACAGGCCGGCCACCGCCTTGATCGCCTTGGGATCGACGCCCGCCGCCATCACGTAGCGCGGGTCGAGGCCGAGCATCAGGGCGTTGTAGGCGCCGGCCGAATGGCCCGCCAGCACGATCCGGCGCGGGTCGCCGCCGAAGGCTGCGATGTTGTCGCGCACCCAGGCCAGTGCCGCCGCCCCGTCTTCCAGGAAGCCCGGGAAGGCGGTCTCCGGATAGAGCCGGTAGTCGGGCAGCACCGTGACGAAGCCCTGGGCGGCGAGCGCATGCCCGACGAAGGCGTAATCGTCCTTCGCGCCGCTCTGCCAAGAGCCGCCGTAGAAGAAGACCAGCACCGGAGCGTTCTCGGCGCCCGCCGTGGGGACGTAGACGTCGAGGCGCCGCCGGGGCCCTTCGCCGAAGGCCTGATCCTTCGCGGCGAGGCGCCCGCCGGGATCGCGCGGGCCGATCGCGTCGAACAGGGCGAGCGGCGAGGCGGCGTTGAGGCCGAACGCTGCGAGTCCGAGGCAGAGCAGGCTGGCCAGCGCAGTGAGGAGTCGTGTCATATCCCGTCCGGTTGTCGCGACAGGAGCATACGGCACCGCTCTCGGGGCGGATTGATGACGCTCGCGCGGCGAAGCGCGAAAAATCAGGTCCGCAGCACGAAGCAGGCGCCGCCGACCTTCCGGATGCGGCCGCACAGGTCGTCGGCGGCCTGCCGGCTCTGGGCCGGGATGCGGATCCGGTAGAAGGCCCGGGTGCCGCGGTTGCGCAGCCGCGTCCCGATGATCATCGGCCGCACCTCGCCGATCACGCCCGCATAGGTGCTCCGCGCCCGGTTGAAGCTTTGAAGCGCCAGGGATTTGGAGAAATTGCCGGCGAGCTGGATGCCCCAGGGGGCGGCCGGGCCCTCGTTGGCACCCAGCGCGAAGCGGTCGCCGCGGGACGGGATGCGCAGGCTGGCGGTGACCTGCAGGCAGGTCTGCGGCGCGTCCGGCTTGGCCGCCTTGGCGTCCTTCGCGTCAGGCTTTTCCGGTGCGCCGCCCTCAGGGTACTCGATCGCCTTGCCGGGGCCGGTCCGCCACGCGTCGGCCGGGACGCCCGTGATGGCGGCCACGTAGGCGCGGGTCTCCTCGGGCAGGCCGCCATCGCCCGCGAGCCATTTGCTCACCCGGCCCGCGCCGCCGTTATAGGCCGCCGCCGCGAGGCCGAGATTGCCGAACTGGGTTTTGAGATCCGCCAGCAGGTGGGCGGCGTGCGGGATCGCCTGCTCGGGGTCGAACGGGTCGAGGAGGCCGCGCTCCCGGGCCGTCCCGGGCATGAACTGGGCGACACCCTGCGCCCCGGCCCGGCTGACGACGCCCACGCGAAAACTGCTCTCGCGCCAGATCAGCCGCGTCAGGAACGGCACCGGCAGGCTGCGGGCCTTGGCGGATTCATCGATCAGGCGGCACAGCGCCTGCTCCACGGTCTCGGTCGCCCCCTCGGAGGGGACGGCCTGAGCCGGGTGCGCCGTAACGCAGAAGAGGGCGAGGAGGGCGCCGCGGCGCAGGCGTGCGATAGTCACACCGGCGTTGTAGCGACCTTCGGTTGCGGATCAATCGATGCTGGTGGCCGCATGGGGCTCTGAGATGTGGTCCGGTCGAGCTGCGACGCGGCCTGGTCTTGTGCGGCCTCCCGGATCAGGTTCCGCTGACGCTCCACCTGTCCGGGAAAGGGCGTCGCGTTTTATCCGATCTGCGCGACGCCCTTTCCCGGGCGCATGCAGCGCCAGCGGAATGCGCCCGGGACCCAGCACGGGAGGCGGCGCCCTCAAGTCGCCACGCCATCGGCTGACCAAGCCGGTGCATCATCCCCGAGACGGCGCGCCGCCCGCGCCCAGCGCATCGAAACGCCGGCCACCTCCACCGGCGTCCGCAGCCGCCGCGCCGGTCCCCATGACGTCGCCTCGATCTCGGGCGCCAGATCCTCCGGCGACGCGGCCGGGCAGGCGGGCTCCGATTCGGCCGGACCGGCTTCGATCAGCAACGCAGCCGTGCGGGCGAGAGACAGCCGCGCCCCGCCCCCGGCCCCGTCGGCGACCCGGCGCGCCAGCAACCGCAGAACCGCCGCCGCCATCATGTAGCCGGTCGCGTGGTCGAGCGCCTGGACCGGCAGCGGCACCGGCTTGGCGGCTTGCTTCCACGCCTGGCCGGCCTGCGCGATGCCGGTGCTCATCTGTACGAGGCTGTCGAACCCGCGCCGTCCGGCCCAGGGGCCGGTCCAGCCATAGGCGTCGAGGCAGACCTCCACGAGACCCGGCGCGAGGGATCGCCGAGCCTCCGCCCCGTATCCGAGGCCGTCCAGGGCCCCCGGCCGATAACCGTGGACCAGCACGTCCGCCCCCGCGAGCAGCGCCTCGAAGGTCACCCGGTCGGCGGCGCGGCGCAGGTCCAGCCGCGCGCAGGTCTTGCCGAGGGTCATCTCGGGCTCGATGGGAGCCTCGCTCCAGTCGGGCGGGTCGATCCGCAGCACATCCGCCCCGAAACCCGCGAGAAAGCGCGTCGCCACCGGCCCGGCGATCACCCGCGTCAGGTCGAGGACGCGCAGGCCGGCGAGCGGTCGCCCGGGCCGGGGGACCCAGGCCGATGCCGATCGGTCATCGCTCGGATCGACCTGCACCAGCGACTCGGCCGCCACCGCGCGGCCCTGCGGATGCGCCGCCCAGTCGGCGAGGCCGCGCATCTCGGCCGCGCACCCGCCCTCGGCCAGGATCGCAGCCTCAAGCTCAGCCTTGGCCCGGCCCGACACCGCCCGCGCCATGCCGGCGCGATCGCCTTGCGGACCGAGCACGCGCTCGGCCGCCGCCCGGTGATGGGGCGCGTTGGTGTGGAGCCGGATCCAGCCGTCCCGGGTCTCGTAGTCCCCCGCGACGGGATCCCAGGGGTCGGGCACGGGCCAGCCCTCGGGCTCCAGCGACCGCGCGAACCAGAACGCGGCGAGACGCCGGTTCACCGTGACCGGACCGGTCAGCCCCGCGACCTCCGCGAGCGCCAGCGCGGCCGCCCCGACCGAGCCGGCCGCCAGATCGCTCACCGCGAAGGCGGAGGGCAGGGCGCCGGTCCCGGTGACATGCAGCGTGTCGAGGGCGCCGGGCGGCCCGTCGAGCGCCTGCCAGATCCGGGCCGCGAAAGCGTGGGCGCCATCCGTCATCGCGATCTCCCGCGCGATCCGCCTGGGCCCGGCGGACCTTCGTCGCAGCAGGATAGACTAGGGCCGCCGGCCCGGCGCGCTATAAGGAGCCGCATGACGTTGGATGAATCCCAGCCGCTCCTCGCCGTCGAGGACCTGTCCGTGGCCTTCCGCTCGCGGGAGGGCGAGACCCGGGCGGTCGACGGCATCGGCTTCACCATCCGGCGCGGCGAGACCCTGGCGCTGGTCGGCGAATCGGGTTCCGGCAAATCCGTGACGGCGCTGGCGATCCTGCGGCTGCTCGATGGGGCCGCGCGCCAGGACGGGCGGATCCTGTTCAAGGGCCGCGACCTCACGAGTCTGCCGGAACGCGCGATGCGCGATGTCCGCGGCGCCGACATCACCATGGTGTTCCAGGAACCCATGACCTCGCTGAACCCGCTCCACACGATCGAGCGGCAGATCGGCGAGGTGCTGGGCCTCCATCGCGGGCTCTCCGGCAAGGCGGCCAGGCGGCGGATCCTCGAACTCCTCGACCTCGTCGGCCTGCGCGACGCGGAGAGCCGCATGGGCGCCTATCCGCACGAACTCTCCGGCGGCCAGCGCCAGCGGGTGATGATCGCCATGGCGCTGGCCTGCGAGCCGGACCTGCTCGTGGCCGACGAGCCGACCACGGCTTTGGACGTCACCGTTCAGGCGCAGATCCTGGCGCTACTCGCCGACCTGCAGAAGCGGCTCGGCATGGCGATGCTGTTCATCACCCACGATCTCGGCATCGTCGAGCGGATCGCCGACCGGGTCTGCGTGATGCTCAAGGGCAAGATCGTGGAGGCCGGCGCGACCAAGTCGGTCTTCGCCAATCCGCAGCACGCCTACACCCGCCGCCTGATCGCCTCCGAGCCGAAGGGCCGAGCCAACCCGGTCCCGGCCGATGCCGCGCCGCTGCTTGAGGCCGGGCCGCTGAAGGTCTGGTTCCCCCTGAAGGCGGGCCTGCTCCGGCGGGTCGTCGGCCACGTCAAGGCGGTGGACGGGGTCTCGCTCAAGGTCCGCGCCGGAGAGACCGTGGGGGTCGTGGGCGAATCCGGCTCCGGCAAGACCACGCTCGGCCTCGCCCTGCTGCGGCTGACCGCCTCGGAGGGACCGATCGTGTTCCTCGGCCAAGCCGTCGATGGCTTCTCCGTGGCGCAGATGCGGCCCCTGCGAAAAGACATGCAGGTGGTCTTCCAGGATCCCTACGGCTCGCTCTCGCCGCGCATGTCGGTGGCCGATATCGTGGCGGAGGGGCTGGTGGTTCAGGGCGCCGTGCGCTCGCGGGCCGAGCGCCGGGCCGTGGTCTCGAAGGCGCTCACCGATGTCGGACTCGACCCGGCCGCCATGGACCGCTACCCGCACGAATTCTCCGGCGGCCAGCGCCAGCGCATCGCCATCGCCCGGGCGATCGTGCTGAACCCGCGCTTCGTCGTGCTCGACGAGCCCACCTCGGCGCTCGACCGCTCGGTCCAGGCGCAGATCGTGACGTTGTTGCGCGACCTTCAGCGGGAGCGTGGCCTCGCCTACCTGTTCATCAGCCACGACCTGAAGGTGGTGCGGGCGCTCGCCAACTACGTGATGGTGATGCAGAACGGCCGCGTGGTCGAGGAAGGCCCCGCCGAGACGATCTTTTCCGATCCGCAGACCGCCTACACACGGGCCCTCTTCAAGGCCGCCTTCGCGCTCGACAGCGACGCGCCGACCGAGCTGGAGCCCGCCTGACCGTGCCACGTGCGCTGCTCATCGTCCTCGATTCCGTCGGGATCGGCGGCGCGCCGGATGCCGAAGCCTACGGCGATGCCGGTTCCGACACGCTCGGCCACATCGCGGAAGCCTGCGCGGCCGGACGCGGCGACCGGGCGGGGCTCCGCGCCGGCCCGCTGCGCCTGCCGCACCTCGCCGCCCTCGGGCTCGGGCTGGCAGCCGCCGGGGCCTCGGGCCGGATCCCGTCCGGTCTTGCGCCCATGGGCGAGCCGGACGGCGTATACGGCCACGCCGTGGAGAGAGCCGCCGGCAAGGACACGCCGTCGGGCCATTGGGAGATCACCGGCCTGCCCCTGCTGGAGCCCTGGGGACACTTTCCAGAGACGCAACCGGCCTTCCCGCCTGAACTCACCCGGGCGCTCGTAGCGGAGGGCGGGCTGCCCGGCATCCTGGGGGATCGCCACGCGCCGGGCGTCGCCATCATCGACGAACTCGGCGCCGAGCATGTCCGGACCGGCCGGCCGATCTGCTACACCTCCGCCGACAGCGTGTTCCAAATCGCCGCCCACGAGGACGCCTTCGGGCTGGAGCGGCTGTACGACCTGTGCCGGGTGGCGCGGCGCCTGTGCGACCCCTACCGGATCTGCCGGGTGATCGCCCGGCCCTTCGTGGGCTCGGCGGAGGCGGGCTTCCGCCGCACCGGCAACCGCAAGGACTTCGCGGTCGAGCCCCCGGGCGTCACCCTGCTCGACCGGGCCGAGGCGGCGGGCCGCGCCGTGGTGAGCGTCGGCAAGATCGGCGACATCTTCGCCCACCGGGCCACGGGCCGGGAGCTGAAGCCGGGCCCCAACGCCGCCTGCCTGACGGCGGGGCTCGACGCGCTGAAGGATCTGCCGGATGGCGGCCTGATCTTCGTCAACCTCGTGGATTTCGACACCGAGCACGGCCACCGCCGGGACGTGCCGGGCTACGCCGCCGAACTCGAAGCGTTCGACGCCCGGGTCTTCGAGATCAGGACGGCGCTCCGGCCCGGCGATCTCGCGTTCATCACCGCCGATCACGGCAACGACCCGACTTGGACCGGAACCGACCACACCCGCGAGCAGGTGCCGATCCTGGCCTTCGGCCCCGGCGTGGCCGGCCGCTCCATCGGCCGGCGGGACAGTCTTGCCGATATCGGCGCCACGCTGGCGGCCCATCTGCGCCTGCCCTGGGACGGCGCCGGAACACCCTTCCTGTAGGAGGACACGATGCGGGACGACGACGACGACCGGCCGCGCAAGGCGATCGCGCACGCGATCGGTCAGCCGCTCGATACCCTGTCGCTCGCGGATCTCGACGAGCGCATCGCGCTCCTGCGGGCCGAAATCATGCGGATCGAGGCGGCAAGGGCGGCGAAGCAGGCGGCGCAGGGGGCGGCCGACGCCTTCTTCAAGCGGGGCTGAAGCTTGGACCGGACCGAAACGCTGGCCGCCCTGCGGCGCGGCGACCTCGACGGCGCCCGCGAATTGCGCCTGCCCGACGGGCTGACGGAGGTGCCTCCGGAGGTCTTCGCGCTGGCCGACACCCTGGAGGTGCTGGACCTCGGCCGCGGCGGCCTGACCGGCCTGCCGGCCGATCTCGGGCGGCTGCGTCACCTGCGGGTGCTGTTCGCCTCGGGCAACCCGTTCGAGCGCCTGCCACCGGTTCTGGGCGATTGCCCGAGCTTGAGCCAGCTCGGCTTCCGTGGCTGCGGCATCCGCGAAGTGCCGGCCGAGGCGCTGCCGCGCGACCTGCGCTGGCTCATCCTCACCGACAACCGGATCGCGACCCTGCCGACGGCGCTGGGGGAGCGGCCGCTGCTGCAGAAGCTGATGCTGGCCGGCAACCGGATCGCGACGCTGCCCGACAGCCTGTCGGCGGCCGATAACCTCGAATTGATTCGGCTCGCCTGCAACCGGCTCGGCGCGCTGCCGCCCTGGCTGACGCGCCTGCCGCGCCTCGCCTGGATCGCCTATGCGGGCAACCCCGCCGAGCCCGTGACG
>NZ_JALNUM010000142.1:0-14259 GCF_026540795.1 Methylobacterium sp. GC_Met_2 | reverse complement strand
TTCCCGTTTGCATCGGCGATGCTACAGGCGCTCGCGCTGCGATCCCGGGAGGGCCAACCGGTCCTTGTTGACCGCAGTTGCTGACGACAGCCTCGTGGGTCCTGCCCTCAATCTCTGCGGCGATGATGCAGCGGGCGGGGTGGTAGACCAGCTCGTACTGGAACTTGCCCGTCTCGTCGGACTGGGTAGTGAAGCGACCATCCAACGAGACAGGCGTGTGCGGCCGCTCTGTGGTGCCGACCACGTAGAGGCGGCCAGCCGCGATCGCGGCGATCGTTATGTCGGACGCAGCTTGCGCGGATTGGCACGCGACGGATCCGATCATACTCGTGGCTACCGCGGCCACGGCGAGAGCCAGCACGTGGGTGCGCATGAGAGGCCTCCGATCGATTACTCCAGCGCTCCTGCAACGTGGACGACCGGCGCCGTCGGGCCGCCGGGCAAGCTCGTGACGACCTCTGCGCTCTGATCTCGCGTCATCGCGTCTGTGAACGCTAGGAGAGCGACAAGGAGCGCCGCAACCATGAGACAGCGGATGACTGCAGCGCAGGTAAGCCTCAGGGGCCTTGAGGGCGCTCTGCGGCAGCTCGTTAAAGACACGGAAGCGGCGTGCAGGCGGCCGTCACGACGTCCCATCGCGCCGCTCAAGGTACTGCTCGGCCTGAAGCCGGGTCAGGCCCGCGACGATTGCTTTAGCGCCGCGGTAAACGGTCCAAGTGCCATCGATTGTCGGCCGGATACGGATCATCTCGAACCCTCCCTCAAATTACCGAGGCGCGACGCTGGTGCTGAGCAGCCCGTCGGATCGCACGAGCATTGTGCAAGCGCCGCATCTGCTCCTGAAGCGTCACATCCCCTTGTAGAGGATGGACAATCATCAGTGGCGATCGATACTCGACGACCGGGTCAGCCGGCTGCCGATAGATTGGTTTCATGGCACGCCTCCCGTATTCGAACTACGCAGAAGCTTAACCATTCGTTAACTTCTGGCAAGGCGACTCGTTGCTCGAATTTCGGGCATTCCGGCAGTTGGGTCGAAATCAGCGTCTGATACTTCGTACTGATAGCTCTGTTGCCGCCTGCGAAGCCTCAGCGCCACGCATCCCGCTCGGTCCGCATGGCCTCAACGAGCGCGTGCATGTTGCCGGCGTCGATGGCGGTCTCCGCGAGCGTGAAGGGATCGATTAAGACTCAGTATGCCACCGTTGCGTTGGTGGGCGTAATCGCGAGGTGCACGATGCCTTCGCTGCAGCGACTGACGCGCCCGCTCCGCTCTGCCCGCACCTGGATCGCGCTCGGTGTCCTGGCGCCCCTCGGCATGGTCATGGTGTCCGGCGTCATGCTGCTCGATTTGCGGCAGGATGCTTGGGACAAGGCCGAGCAAACCTCTAAGAACCTCCTTCAGGTCCTTGAACGCGACATCGCTCGCAACATCGAGATGTACGATCTCTCGCTGCGCGCCGTGGTCGATAACCTCAAAACCCCCGGACTCGATCAGCTCAGCCCCGCACTTCGCCAGCTCGTCCTGTTCGATCGCGCTGCTACGGCCCGGGACCTGGGCGTCATGCTCGTCCTCGACGAGAACGGCGACAGCATCATCGACGCGAGTACCCTGTCCGCGCGCAAGGTGAACAACGCTGACCGTGCCTACTTTCAAGCGCACAAGGCCCGGTCAGATCTCGGCCTCTACATCAGTGAACCGCTGGTCTCCCACCTGACGGGCACCCGCATCCTCGTGCTCAGCCGGCGCATCGACAAGCCCGACGGCACGTTCGGAGGCGTAGTCCTAGGCACCCTGAAGCTGTCCTTCTTCACGCGCCTGTTCGACCGGATTGGCCTCGGGCGAGATGGAGCGATCAACCTGTACCTGCATGATGGTACGCGGGTGATCCGCCACCCCTACGCCGAGGCAGATATCGGCGTGAATATAGCGGGTGGTCCGAACTTCGCGCGGTTCGTGGGCAGCCGCAGTGGCAGGTTTGTCGGTCCGTCAGTGCGCGACGGCGTGGAGCGGTTCTACACCTTCATGCAGGTGGGAGATCTGCCGATGGTCCTCAACGTGGCCCTTGCCGCGAGAGAGATCGAGGCCGAGTGGCGTCAGAAGGCTCTGGTGATCAGCGTCATCGTGCTGCTGCTATGTGGTCTGACCGTCGCGCTGTCGCTGCTGTTCGAGCGTGAACTGCGCCGCCGATCGGCGATGCAGGCCGAACTCGCCAAGCTGTCGCTGACGGACGTTTTGACGGGCCTGCCGAACCGCCGTGCGTTCGAGGACGCCTTCACCCGGGCGGCGGTCGGCGCGAAGCGTTTGGGTAAGCCACTCTCCCTGCTGATCGTCGATGCAGACCACTTCAAGCTCTTCAACGATCGCTATGGCCATCAGGTTGGGGATGAGGTGCTGCGGGGCTTGGCACGCTGTCTGTCGGCGAGCGTGCACCGGCCACAGGATCATGTCAGCCGGATCGGTGGCGAGGAGTTCGCACTGCTCCTCTCAGACACGGACGAGGTAGGTGCGCGTCGCATCGCAGAGAAGGTCCATGCCGAAGTGTCGACACTAGCGATCGGCGCAGCTGATATTGGCGCAGGTGCGGTCACGGTGAGCATAGGGCTTGCGACCGCCCTGCCGACAAGCGCGACGGGCGCAGCGATGACGGACCTCTACCGCTTGGCGGATGAAGCTCTGTACGAGGCTAAAGCCGGTGGTCGGAACCAGACCCGCTGTGCGACGCCGCATGAGCCAGCTGTGGCTCCTCTGAAGCAGGTGCTTCGCTTGATGCGCTGAGCAAGAGCGTGCGCCCTTCCTCCGCGTCTTACCGCTACGCTTTTTTCACGCTCGGTGGTCCGCTGAAATTAGATACATACACCGGCACGCCTTCGCTCCACCCACAGGCGGTTGCCTGAAGGCGGCTCGGCCGCGCCGCCCGATCTGATCACGGGCTGGCGGGGGAGGTCGTCCGATCTCACCAGCGGTGAGCCTGACCGTTACGCGACGCGGCTCGATAGCATCATGCCGGTGGCGGGTTAGCGCGCGATTAGCTGCGCCCGTGGGCCCTTGTGCCGGAACAGGCCACGCACGAGGCGGAAGGGCAGGCGTACCAGCTTGTAGGCTGCGTGGGCGGCCATGACGGCGATGACGGCTAGCAGGGCCAACAGGGTGTTGCGCATGCGGGTACTCCCGGCGGCACAACACGACGGGCCGCCCCGTCATTGCGCCCAAGTGGCGCGCTGATCGCAGCAGAACTGTGATGCTGGCCGAGCTGCCGCGACTGCGCCGGCGAGGCCGCACCAAGGCCCATCGCAAGCCTAGCCCCGGTGCTGCTCTTCCGGCGCGCGGCCGAGGCCGATCGCTGAGGGTATGGTGGCGCGGGGCGGTTAAAAGATCCTGTGCGAAGGCCGCGCCATCGAAATGGCTGAGCGGTTCAGGTCACATGCGGGACCGACGCATGAGGTGACGCCGATGGCGCTTCATGTGCCGCATGCTCATCATGCCGCGCTGGCCACCCATCCGCTTCTCTGACGGGCTTTTCACGCTTCCAGGGTTGTTCATGTTGCTTTGAGCACTGCCACTGCCACCGCCGGCCGGCATCTGAGCGAGAGCCGCCCCTGTGACGGCGAGCGTCAGCGCAGCCGCAAGGGCTAAGGTCTTCATCATGGCGTTTCCTCCAGACGGATCGGTTCGACCAGTCCGGATCTGAACGTTAGCCCGGTAGCTATCGTTCAGACGCTCGTCATGGCTGCGATCACAAATCGCGCTTGCGACGCAGCCGGAGAGCCAGGATCAGCGCGCCAGGCCAGAACGCGAGGCTGAGGAGGGCTATCGGGACGATGGGGTGCCCTTTCCACCAGACGATGACAACCGGCAGGAACAGGACCGGGATGGCCGCTGCGAGAAAGGCCCAGAATTGAAGGTCGGATAGGTCCATATGTGATCGGTAGCAGCGTTCCACGGCTACGCTTTCTTCACGACGGGTGGCACAGTCCGGCCACCATGCCGATCCGGCCCGAGCACCGCTTCTTCTACCCGATCGACTGGGCGCAGCTCTCGGCCGTGATCCGGTTCGGGCGGGCGAAAGGCTGCTGCGAGGGCTGCGGGCGGCCGCACGGGCGGATGGTCTATCATCTCGGAGACGGGCGCTGGTGGGACGCGGATGCCGGCCGGTGGCGCGACGGCTGGGGCAGGCGGATCCGGATCAAGTCGGACGCCGACATTCTCGGCCGCGCCCACCGAACCAAGGTCGTTCTGGCCGCTGCTCACCGGGACCACGACACCTCGAACAACGCGGATGGGAACATCGCGGCCTTCTGCCAGCGCTGCCACATGATCCGCGACCGGCCCGAGCATCAGCGGCGACGCTGGCGGACGTTGTTCCGGCGGAAGGCACTGGGTGACCTTTTCGGCGGCCCCTACGTCTGAGAGCCACCGCCTGAGACCCATTCACTTCCTTGCTATGACGAGGTTCGCGCTCTCGTAGGCGACTACGGTAGCAGCCATGATCCGGATCTGCTTCCCGCCGCACCTCATGCGGAGGCAGGACGCTAGGCCATCATTCCGCAGCTGCACCGACGCTATCGGCCATCTTTGCTCCCCGCGTACCGAGAGGCTGAACCTCGCCCACCGTCGTATCTTCGGCGGTCTGGTGCTCCGTTTCGGCGTTCATCTGGGCGCCCAGGAGCACGATCGTCGTAGAAATCCAGATCCACGTCATGAACCCAATCGCTGCTCCGAGCGAGCCATAGGTCTTGTTGTAGCTACCGAAGTGAGTGACGTACCACGAGAACAGTAGCGACCCCCCGAGCCAGAGCGCGCCCGCTACAGCGCTTCCTCCGGTGACCCACCGCCACTGCGGCGCATCTCGGCTTGGGCCATAGCGGTAGAGTAGAGCCAAGCCACCCAGCACAGCGAACAGTAACAAGGGCCAGCGCAGGAGCGAGAGCCACCATGCGGTCCCGCCGACACCGATGAAGTCAAAGACGATCGGCAGAACGACCACCGCTCCAAGGGCGATAATCAGGAATAGAAGCGCGCCCGCCGTGAAGCCGAGCGACACGAGGTTGAGCACGATGAAGTTACGCTTCTCCCGCTCGTTGTAGACAAGGTTCAGCGCGTCGAAGATGTGCTTCATCCCGCCGTTCGCGCTCCAAACGGACAGCACGATGCCGAAGAAGAGGCTGAACCCAAGTGTGGTGTCGCCCTTCTCGTTCAACTGTTTTACCTGCTCGCCGATGATCTCTAAGGCGCCTGACGGCAGGATGCCTTGAAGACTGGCGAGTTGATCGTTGATGGTCGAGGCGTCGGCCACGAGGCCGTAGACGGAGACCAGGGCGGCAACTGCTGGGAAGATCGCGAGCAGCGCGAAGAAGGTGACACCGGCTGACACCAGCATGATGCGGTTCTCACCGACGTCACGGTATGTTCGCAGCGCGATGTCCTTCCAGCCCTTGGCCGGGATCTCGGTCGGGCGCGTAGCTCGGCGTCCACGATCGGCCTGTGTGCGGGCTACCTCGTGAGCGGCGCTGCCGGTGTGAGTGGGCGAGGTCTGGCGTGCTGCTCCAGCTTCCTCATCCGATGCCTTGTTGCCGACGGACGCCGGGCGTGCTGTGCGCCGCGGGAGGGCTACGATGCCGAGAAGGGCGGTCGTGAGAGCTAAGGTCCAAGCGAGGGAGTTTCCCTCCTTCGCGGGGTCTGATCGCGTGTGGTCTGGGCGGGAAGGAGGCATCGAACATTCCCGCACGTGTCAGGCTGCGCCTTAGCGCTATGCTCGACAACGAAGCGTCGCTTGAGATGTTGCAGTGAACGGCCCTACGGCGAAATGTGTAGGAGCGCGAAGCTGATGCAGGCTACTTGCTCCTCCTGCGGATCGTAGGTCTGGCCGCGCTGCCTGGGCATGGGCTCAAGATGCCGGGGGCGGCTGTCGAAGCTGTGTCGACATAGGCGCCTCAGTCGCAGTCAGGCAGCATCGGACTGAGCAAGTGCTTGCGTCGATAGAGTGGAGCACGTGGGGAACTGGACCGCGGGCAGACTCGCCACTGCAGGCTTTGCGAAGAGGTAGCCCTGGAACAGCTGGATCCCGGCTGCGCGCAGAGCCGTCAGTTCGGCTTCCGTCTCGACACCTTCGGCGATCACCGCCACGTCAAGCTGGCGCGCCATCATGATTACACCGGTGACGATGGTCTGCCGTGCCGGTGAGGTCGCGATCCCTCGGATCATCTCCATGTCGAGTTTGATGATGTCGGGCTGGAAGCTCGCCAGCAGGTTCAGGCCAGCGTAGCCCGCACCAAAATCGTCCAAGGCGGTCACGAAACCCTGTTTGCGGTACTCGGCGATGATCCGCTGGACGTGAGACACGTCCGTCATGCGCTCGTTCTCGGTGAACTCGAACATGATCTGCTGATGTGCGAAGCCGACCCGACGCGCCGCCTCCAGCGTCGCCCGGATGCATGCGGATGGCTCATAGACGGCGTTGGGCATGAAGTTGATGGACAGACGGGTCTCGGCATCCTGAAATAGCTGGCCGGCAAGCTCGATGGCCTTCACGCGGCAAGCTTGATCGAACTTGTAACGGTTACCCTCATCGACCATGCCAAGGATCTGACCGGCACCTTGGCCTTCCGTACCTCTGACTAAAGCTTCGTAGCCCCAAACCGTACCTCGGTTTACGTCCACGATGGGGTGAAAAGCCATTGTGAACGTGAACGGTAGAGGTTTACCGTTTCGGCAACCTTGGCATCCAACTTTCATAGGTCCGCTCTGGCGCGCTATTTCGATCCGGCTAATAAGGCGCATTCTCCTATTAATTATCGGCTAAAACAGGCCAAAGCAGGATTTGGTAAAGCGATATATACAGTGCAGAATCTGCTAAAATCAGCACCACAGGCATCTAACATAAATTAAATTAGATCTGGAACGCTTTCTTTCGTCGAAGACTTGGACTTATCCGGCAGCGCCTTGCGCACCGCTTCCAGTTCACGCTTGGCCAAGAGCCAGAACTGTAGATCATAGCCTTCAGGTCGATGATGTCGGTCCCAGATATCGTGGGCTCGGGCGCGGATCTGCTCATCTGTGATTTGGTCGTCAGGTTCCATCAAGCCTGTCTGTATTTTCCACAGAGGCCAGCCAGGATCTGGCTGAAGCCGCAACGGCCATGAGTCGGCGCCTGCGGTTCCTTTTCCCCGCCGCACCGACCCTCGCGCGGCTGCTTCTCTAACAGACCTCGCCCGGTTTGACGCCTGTCCCGAGCAGCCTCAAGCGACCTCGGCCAACAGGCGTTCCATCTGCACGTCAGCCAGATAGTTCATCAGGCGATCGGCCATGTCGGGGCTGGTGCACTCGACCGAGATCGGCACTGGCAAAAATGTCGGTGCGACGGTCGCAATGACGGACTCAGCCTTCAGCGCAGCCTCGCGCGCCGAGGATGCGGCAAGGAGCCGTGCACCGTGAGGTGTGTCGATCAGGATTGCGATGCTGGCCATGTCGCCCTCAACGGGTCAGCCGCGAGAACCGTTTCGTCTTCGACCCATCTTTCCTGTCCGCTCTGCCGAACACCTGCAGACCCTCACCGCATAGCTCGGCCCGTCCTACCACCCGCGAGAATTCTCACAGGATCGCTTCGGCGAGGGTCGCCTGCTGGCCCTCGGCAGCTTTCTTTCTTCGGTCCAGCATCCACAATCTGCCCTTGTGGATCTCCCGTATCCGTGGGGTGAGTCCTTTTGCACCCTATGCTGCCCAGCAGCCCCGGCGCTGCGGAACGTCCTCCCCTCCGAAGCCACTGCAGCCACTCCCGGCTGATGATCCGCACCACGTTCGTCTCGTTCTTCCGACCCTGGTGACGGCGCTCCTGGATGGTCAGCAGCCCGTCGCCCTCGGCCAGACGGATCGCGGCCTGAGCGAGTCGCCGGCACACACCGGCCCGGGCGGCGATGGCATCGATGCACAGCCCGCAGGCGCCGTGCCGGGCCATCTCGTCCCCGACGATGCGCAGGACCGCGAGCTGCCCAGTGGTGAACCTGCTGGCGATGGCTGGCGGCATCGGGCCGGAGCAGGCCAGCCGACGGCGACGCTCGATCGCCACGGATCGCTCAGGAGCCCGCTGGAGGCGCTTCGGCGGGAACAGCGTCACACGGCCAAGTGGGATGCCGACGGGCGCCACGGCCTCGCGGATCGCACTCCTGCGGGTGTGCAGGGTCTCAGCCAAGCCCTGCGCTTCTGAGTCGGTGACGGTCTCTGCGGCGTGAGCCTGCCAGATGGTGCGCGACAGGCTGTCGAGCTGCGCGAGTGTCCGCGCGCCCTCGATCGCCGACCGCATGGTGGCGTGAAACATCGATCCCGGTCCCTTACGGGCCGCGGCTAGGGTCCAGGCAAAGCCTTCCCGTTGACGGAAACGGGTTCCGTCTTGACTCCCGAGGGGAGTTCATGGCTTGTGGGGGACTGTCACATCCGGCCCACAAGGCCCCAGGTTTTCAGCAGCCTCTTCCTTGCCGGGAAGGGGCTGTTGGCTTGTCAGGGTCTATCTCGCGGCGATGGTCTCCTGAATGGCGGCCGCGACTCGCCGAGGCGGGACCGGCCGGAACGGTCCATGTCGGCCGGGCGGGACTGCCGAGTCAACGACACCGCCTAGCCGAACGGAACATCCCCCCATCGCATGCGTCAACGAGTGGTACAAGCCGCTTGACATTCACGTTGCATCAACTGATACATGTATCAATGACTGCAACAAGGGCGTGCGATGATCCAGGGTTTCCACGATAGGCTGACCGAGGATGTGTACCGAGGTCGATGCCCGAAAGGCTTCCCGCCGGACCTATTCCGAAGGGTCCGGGCCAAGCTCGGCGAGTTGGATGCAGCCGTTCAACTCAGTGACTTGGCGATGCCACCGGGAAACGGGCTGCATGCGCTCTTGAAAGACCGGGCAGGACAACATGCCATCGCTGTCAACAAGCAGTTTCGCTTATGCTTCGTATGGACGCCGCCTGGACCCGACCGAGTTGAGTTCACCGATTACCATTGAGGGGCGGTCCGCCGCCCCGACCCATCACTGCTGGTACTTCACTTGCTCGTGCCGCTCTGAAGTATGGGATGCCTACAGATGACCGATTTCACTCGGACCGCTGATGACGTCGCGAACGTCGCGGATTTGCGCCGGCTGCATGATGGCGCCACGGAGTTTGAGGTTCTACCGCCTCTCCATCCGGGGGAAATCCTGCGCGAGTCATTCATGGAGCCGCTAAGCCTGTCGGCTGGTGCCGTAGCGAAGGCGCTCGATCTTCCGCGGTCGCGTATCGAACGCATCGCGCGCGAGGAGATCGGCATCAGCACAGACACAGCCCTCAGGCTCGCCCGCTATTTTGGCACGACCCACCAGTTCTGGCTCAATCTGCAAACACGCTTTGAGAGCGAGGTGCTAATGGCCGAGATTGGGTCCGAGCTAGACCGGATCGCCCCAATCGCGCGATCCGACATGCCGGCGAATGCCTTGGAGCATTCACACCCATAGTTATGCCGGTACTACGCGAACGGGCCCTCTATTTGAAGCCAACTTACGGAGCATCATTTCCATGAGTGTTTGCCCCGCAAAGATGGAAGCCACTTTTGTAAGCACATCGTATGTGCCAGTACCGATCTCTACGAACAGCATCTGTGCCGTCCGGGAATACCAGTGCTCGACCTAGGGGTGTGGAGTGCGCTCGATGACAGACTGCCGCGCGGATCAGCTACTTGCCGTGCTCACCAGCCGATCGAGCCGCATCCGCGTGATCGCGGCGATTTCATCAAGGGCTGCAGACGCCTCGTCGTCCCGCGGGCGCAAGAGGCGCGCCTCAAACAGCGCGAGGATCTCGCTTCGGTCCCGGCCACGCACGGCAACGATGAACGGAAAGCCGAATTTCCGCCGATAGGCCAAGTTCAACTGGTCGAAGGTGTTCGCGTCCTCTTGCTGCATCCGGTCGAGCCCGGCGGCACCCTGCTCACTCACGGACTCGGCGGTCATTCTCTTCGCCCGCGCCTCCGGACCGGCGAGTTCCGGATGACCATTGAAGAAAGCCAGACGCCGATCTGGCTGGGCGGCGCGTACCGCATCCATCATCGCCGCGTGCAGGTCCGAGACGTCGGCAAATGGGCGGCTCAGCCAAGCCACCTCCGCCACCCAGGCGGCGTGTTCGAACACCCCACCGAGCAGGGCGACGAAGGCGTCCCTCTCCAGGCCGTTGACGGCGGCAATGTCGGGCACGGGGCCTCAGCTGCCGCGGTAGGTGGTGAAGCTGCCCGGCGCACACAGCATCGGCACGTGGTAATGCTGCTTGGCGTCGAAGATCGCGAAGCGCACCACGGGGTCGTCGATGAAGATGTCGGCCTCGGCCGTGCCAGACCGAGCCTTCAGGTAGTCAGTGACGTGGAACACCAGCTCGTACTGGCCGACCTTGGCCTCGTCGCCGGGCAGGATGGGCTTGTCGGTGCGCCCATCAGCGTTGGTGACGACGCTCTTCACGAAGCGCCACTTGCCGTCCTCCATCATCGAGAAGTCGATGCGCACCCCGCCGGCGGGACGGCCGCGGTCGGTGTCGAGGACGTGGGTCGAGATGCCGGCCATGATCTTCCGTGTCCTGAGCGAGAGATGGGGTCTATCCGTTCCGGGGATCGGCTGTATTGATCTCAGCTGCCGCGATAATACGAATAGCCCCAGGGTGTGAGCAGGACCGGGAGATGGTAACGCTGGCCGGTGTCAAGGATCTGGAAGCGGATCGGCACGAGGCTCAGGAAGTTCGGGCTGGGTAGCTTCACACCGAGCTTCGAAAAATATTCCTCGAAATGCATCACCAGCTCGTAGTGGCCAGCCTTGAAAGCGTCGTTGACGAGCACCGGGTCGGCAGGGCGCCCGGTCGCCGTAGTGGTGATGGTTTTGAGTAGCTTGTAGCCCTCGCCGTCGAGCATCGCGAGGTCGCAGACCATGCCGGCGGCGGGCGTGCCATGGAAATTGTCGATGGCATGCAGGGTCAACCGCGGCGAGAGGCCGGTCTGCGAAGTCGGGGCGGTGGTTAGCGCGCCAGGTTTGGCCGGAGGGCTCGTGGGTATGCCCTGAGCCATCACCGCGCTTGCGGAAGCCACCGCCGCGGTGCCGAGGCCGACACCTACGAGGCTGCGCCGTGTCAGTTCGGATCGGTTTGAGGGATGATCCAAGGTTGGCTCCTGGTGTCGGTAAGACTACGCCGGCTCGTGCGCGGCTCGGGCCGTCGCGCGCCGCTCCTGTTCCGGGGGCGCGGACGGGACGAAGGCGAGGATCAGCGCGAGGGTGAGTGCCTCGACGGCCGCGACGATCCATAGGCCGATCGAGACCGAGCCGGTGTGCTCGCGCAGGTAGCCCATCACCGTTGGGGCGCCGAAGCCCGCGAGGTTGGCTACCGAGTTGATGAGCGCGATGCCGGCCGCCGCGGCCGAACCGGTCAGAAAGCGCCCCGGGATCTGCCAGAAGACCGGGATCGCGCTCATTGTGCCGACGATCCCCACCGCGAGCGCGATCATCGCCAGGATAGGGCTGCTGGATATGAGAAGGCCGGTCAGCGCAATCGCAGCGGCGCCAACGAACGCCGCCACGCCGCAATGCAGGCGTGCCTCGCCCGAGCGGTCCGAGTCGCGCCCGTTGAGGATCATCCCAGCACCGCCGCAAAGGTAGGCCGCCGACATGATCCAGCCGACGGTGAGCGGATCAGTGAAGCCGGCGTCGCGCACCACGCTCGGTCCGAAGAAAGTCAGCGCCGAGTTTGCCGTGACGATGCAGAAGAAGATCGCGATGCATTGCCAGACGCGGACGTCCTTCAGCGAGGCAAGGATGCGGTGCTCGCGCGAGCCCTGGGCGGCCGCATCGCGGGCTAGGTCGGCCTCGACCAGCGACCGCTGTTCGGGCGTCAGCCAGTTGGCCTTGGACGGCCGGTCGGTCAGGTAGAGCAGCGTGACAACGCCCGCGAGGATCGAGGGGATGCCCTCTAGCAGAAACACCCACTGCCAGCCCGCCCAGCCGTTGACGCCGTTCATGCCATTGAGGATGCCGCCGGCGAGCGGGCCGCCGATGACGCCGGCCAGCGCCGAGGCCGACATGAACAAGCCGAACACCTTGGCACGCCGCTCGGTCGGGTACCAATAGGTCAGGAACAGGATGACGCCAGGGTAGAACCCAGCCTCGAAGACCCCAAGGAAAAAACGGAGCACATAGAAGAAAGCGGGCGTGGTGACGAACATCATTGCCACGCAGCAGATCCCCCACAGGAAGGTGATCCGCGCGATGGTCTTCCGGGCGCCGATGTACTCCAACAACAGATTACTCGGCACCTCGCAAATGAAGTAGCCGATAAAGAAAATCCCAGCTCCGATGCCGTAGACGGTCTCACTGAATTTGAGGTCGGCCAGCATCTGAAGCTTGGCGAAGCCGATATTTACCCGGTCGATCCAAGACAGAACCCAGAGGCCCATCAGGAACGGCAGCAGCCGCAAGGTGATCCGGCGGTAAGTATTGTCAAGGGCGGCAGGCGTATTGAGGGCCGGCGTATCAGAAGCTGAATACGACTGGATAGCCATCGATCACCCCTGAAGATCCAACACATTACCTGTGTCGACGGATAAGCCCACTTGGCTGCTGCAATATACGAGCCAGCACTCCATACGGCTTGATAATTGGTCCTCACCCTGCAGGTTGTCTGCTGAAACGCTCCGATGGCAAACGGGGGATTTTGTCAGTTTGATAACTCGCCTGTTCGGCAGACCGACAGCGGCGTGATTTGTGTACTCTGAGGCATAGTCGAAGGCACCTTGAAAGGCCGCCACCAGCGCATCACCGGTCACCCGCTACCAGGCGTCAAGCCAACTACTGTTCCCCACCCGCATCGGACCCTGCATCAGGCGCGCTCCAGCAGGTCGACGAGGAAGGAGCCGGCCGCCGCGACGACGTTGCCCGTGCCCCGCCAAGGGAGGATCTCAGCCGCCGGCGATAGCTCGGTCGCCACTTCCGGCACCACGGTCTCGGCCGCCTCACCCTCACGGTCCTGATCTGTTCCGCGTAACCAAGTAACCTGTGATCCTTGGTTCTCAGGAGCAGCCAGAGAGGGCTCGTCGTCCCCGCCGTCCTCGTGGTCAGCATCGCCGTCCATAAGGTCGAGCACGGCGATGATCCGATCCGCCGCGTCGAGGGCGGTTTGCGCCGCTTCCTCTAGGCTGGCCCGCAGCGCGAAACCGGCGAGCGGCACCGGGGTCGGAGGGGCGACCGGCTTCGGACGCTGGGTGAAGGTGAGCACGTCGCCCATGGGAGTGTCTCAGGTCTTGATTGGGGATGGCCCGGCTGATCCGGCCGGGGCGGTACGCACGGCTACGGAGGAGGTCGGGGCGGTCAGCCGCCCCAAGCCTTGGCGATCTCGGCACGCATTCCAGGCGCATGCCGCAGGCTGCCCTCGCACATGAGTTCGTACCGGATCAGGCCTGCGGGATCAGGGGATCAGTGCGCAGCGGCGCGGTGGGCGGCTTTGGCGACCTGCCAAGCGGCCTTGAGAGCGGAGGACATCGCCACGCGGCGGGAGACGCCGCAGCGCTCCATGATGCCGGGCGCGGCGCGGCAGGCAGCGGCCATGATGGCGGCACGGTCGTACTGGCCGGCGACGACGAGGGGGCGCTTGCTGGCGCCGAACTGGATGAAGGCGCGGGCGGACAGCAGGCCGGCGGGGATCTTGGGCTTGCTGTCGTGCAGCGAGCGGGAGAGGCGGGTCCAGGAGACGGAGCGGTGGGACATAGCAAAGCTCGCTTGAAGCAACCTTGCTCTTTTGGTATAACTTCACTTCAGACTAGTCAACTCCAAAAGCGTAAGGTTGCTCAAAAATGGCAATTACACGGGACCAGTGCCGAGCTGGCCGCGCTCTTTTGGAGTGGACTCAGGACCACCTCGCAAAGGTGTCGAACGTCTCCAAGAAGACGCTGGCCGACTTTGAAGCCGGGAAGCGAACCCCCTACGATCGCACGCTGGCCGATCTTGAGCGCGCCCTGGAGGGCGCCGGTCTTGAATTCATCCCTGAGAACGGCGGAGGGGCCGGGATCCGGTTCCGGGGGCGGAAGGGGCAGCCACTGTGACCAGCAGCTCCGCTTGGCTCGTGATCGTTGCACTGATTGCCATCGTCGCCATAGGAGGAGTCATCTACTTCATAGCCGCCCGGCATGATTGACCTGCGCCGCTTGCCAGCTTTGGATATACGCGGAGAACGAACTTCAGGGAGCTGAGCGGGATGATCACGGGC
>NZ_JALNUM010000141.1:0-14747 GCF_026540795.1 Methylobacterium sp. GC_Met_2 | reverse complement strand
GGAAGGATCGAAATGATCAGTCCCGTCTTTTCGAGGGATAAGCCTTCTGAACACGTCCGAGTGATGACCCATGCGCTTCGTTCAGGTCAGCAATTCAATCGCTTCATGGGCGATGACCCCGAAATGACCAAGACGATCGCCGGCCAAGCGGCGCCATACAAATCGGTAACATGCTGTCAGCACTTAAATTTTAGTCTCACGTTTTCATCTGTATAGCCAAGCTTGGCAACCGGCGTTCAAACTGACGAGACGGGAAAAACTTGGTTCCGGCATGGAACAGGGCGAAGACGCACCTGTTGTGGTGGCGACCGCGCCAACTTGGTTTGGTGCCGGCTAGGCTGTCGCATTCAGGGCCCTGCCCCTCGGTTCGCGACAGATCTTCCAGCCTCAAGAACAACGTCAGGGATCAACTTCCGCCATGAAGAGAATGACGCTCGCCGTCCTCGGCCTTTCCGCTGCCTTCACCGCTCCGGCCTTCGCGCAGGACGCGCTGCCGATCCGCGTGCTGCCCTTCGCCCAGCAGGACGGCGTGGGCGCCGCCGCCACCGAGACCCCGGCCTTCCGCGCCGAGGCCCTGCGCTCGGACGCCACCAGCATCGAGGCAAGCCGGATCGCCCTGCAGCGGTCGCGCAACCCGCAGGTCCGCAACTACGCCAACCGCGTTCTGGTTGAGCGCAAGGCGACCACTGACGCCCTGCTGCCCCCGAACACGTCCCTGTCGCGCAACGGCACGGTCGTCTCCGACAACGAGGGCATCCGGACCGATCTGAGCAACCCGATCGGCCTGGTGCTGGCGCCGGTGACCGTGGCCGCGAATATCGGTACCAGCATTGTGGGTGGCGCGCTGGGCGCGGTCGGCATCATCGACAACAGCCCCGCCGAGCCGGGTCGCCGCGTGGCGCTCGGCGAGCGCGGTCAGGCGCGCCTCGCGCGGCTGCAGTCGGCCCCGAACGGCCGCGCCTTCGATCGGACTTATGTCGATCAGCAGGCCCGCTCCGACGCTCAGACCCTGGCGCTCTACGACGCCTACGCGAAGTCGGGCGACAACGCCCAGGGCCGCAAGTTCGCCAACGAGGCGCTGCCCTACATCGCCGACGAGCACGCGCATTCGGCGACCCTCGCCAACCGCATCGGCGGCTGATCGATCCCAATCACGCTCTGACTTACGCGAAGGCCGTCCCCCCAAGGGGCGGCCTTCGTCGTGTTGCACGTCCGTGCTGGCGGCCGCTAAAGGACCGGCATGACCGAACCCTTGGCCGCGACCGGCGATCCGAAGGCGGCGGACGCGCCGCCACATCGCATGAGCGTCCGCGTCTACTACGAGGACACCGATTTCTCGGGCTTCGTCTATCACGCGAGCTACCTGCGATTTCTGGAACGCGGCCGCACGGAGCTGCTGCGCGACCTTGCCGGCGACCAGTCCGACCTGCACCGGGAGGCGCAGGGCCTCGTCTTCGTGGTCCGCCGGATGAGCCTCGATTTCGTCAGCCCGGCCCGGATGGACGATCTGCTGACCATCGTCACCCGCACGCGAACCCTGCGCGGCGCTTCGATGCAGCTTGCCCAGGAGGTGCGCCGGGGCGACGTGCTGCTGGTCGCCGCCGAGGTCACGGTTGCCTGTGTCCGCGACGGCCGCGCCGTCCGCCTGCCGGAGGCTCTGCGGCGCCGGCTCGGCCCCGCCGGATAGGTCTCAGCCCGCCCGGGACGGATCAGCCTCGCGCAGCAGCCGCGCGAATGCCTCCGCGATGGTCATCGAATCATACGCGATCGAGACGAGCTGGAAGCCCATCGCCACCATCTCGCGCGCGCGGGCGGCCGAAGGCGCGAAGGCGCAGGGCAGCTTGCCCGCCGCCAGGGTCCTGCGGACGATCTCGCCGAGTGCCGCCGTGACGGCCGAACCCGTCGGGTCGATGGCCGCGCCCCGGGACAGGGCGATCGAAAGGTCGGCGGGCCCGACCAGGATCCCGTCGATGCCTGGCACCGCCAGGATCGATTCGAGGGCTGCGATCGACTCCGCCGTCTCGCACATGGCGATGGTGAGCGCGCGTGCATTGCCGCCCGCGAGATACTCCGTCCCGTCCCGGAGGCCGGACAGCAGGATCGCCCGGTCCGGGCCCCAACTGCGCTGACCGACCGGAGGAAACTTGGCGGCCGCGGCGAGCGCCTCAGCCTGCGCCGCCGTGTTGATCATCGGCGCCACGATCCCGGCCGCACCCGCGTCGAGCATCCGCGACACCATGGCGAACTCGCCGACCGGCACCCGTACCAAGGCGGGCTTGCCGGCGAGCGCCACCTCGGTGATCGCCGCACAGCTTGTTCTGTAATCGTAGGCCCCGTGCTGCTGATCCAGCAGTACCGCGTCGAATCCGGCCCGCGCCAAAGCGCCCGCGATGGCGGGATCGGCGATACAGGACCATCCGAGGAACCGGGCATGGCCCGTGGGCAGCAGCTCCTGAAGACTGGGAACGGGAAGTGTCATGCGCTTCCTGTGCAGATCTCGCGTGATGCGCGACTCGGTGTCGCCGGCCGTGACCATACGGGACCCGGTTCCGGCAGGTCCACCCCGCCCCGGTTCGAACAGCCGGACGCCTCAGGATCGCCGGGATCGAAACCGATCCTTAACCCTGTCGCGCCCTTAACAAGTCCGCCGCCATGGCGGGGCGCGGGGGCCGCCGATGGCCCTTACTTTCGACAGATTCGCGGGCGACAGCATTGATATCGCTCACGGATCCGGCGGACGCGGGCCTCGCCCGGCGCAGCGCGGTCCGGAGCAGGAGACCTCGACAGATGAACCCAGCCGACGCGATGCAGGCCGCGCCTGTCGCCGACATGACGCTGCTCGGTCTGTTTCTGCAGGCCCACTTCGTCGTGAAGATCGTGATGATCGGGCTGCTCAGCGCCTCGATTTGGTGCTGGTCGATCATCGTCGACAAGACGCTGCTGTTCCGCCGCACCCGGGCCGAGATGGACGCGTTCGAAGATGCGTTCTGGTCCGGCCGCTCCCTGGAGGAGCTTTTTCGCTCGTTCAACGACCGCCCGGCCACCGGGTTGGCTGCCGTCTTCGTCGCCGCCATGCGGGAGTGGAAGCGCTCGTTCGAGGGTTCGGGCCGCCAGATCCAGTCCCTGTCGCAGCGCATCGAGAAGCAGCTCGACGTCACCATCCACCGCGAGGTGGAGCGGCTTGAGTCCCGCCTTCTGTTCCTCGCCTCGATCGGCTCGGCCGGCCCGTATATCGGCCTGTTCGGCACGGTCTGGGGCATCATGACCGCGTTCACCTCGATCGCGGCCTCCAAGAACACGTCGCTGGCCGTCGTCGCCCCCGGTATCGCCGAGGCGCTGTTTGCCACCGCCATCGGCCTGTTCGCCGCGATCCCGGCGGTGCTCGCCTACAACAAGCTCCAGGCCGAAGTCGCCAAGCTGCAGTCGCGGCTGGAGGGCTTCGCCGACGAGTTTTCCGCCATCCTGTCCCGCCAGATCGACGAGCGTCTGCCGCTCGCCGCCTGAGGCCGATCCGGAGGAGACACGATTATGGGTATGGCAGCAGGCGCATCGCAGGGCGGCAAGCGCCGTCGTCGGAGCCGGCGCGGCGGCCCGATCAACGAGATCAACATGACGCCGTTCATCGACGTCGTGCTGGTGCTCCTGATCATCTTCATGGTGGCCGCACCGATGATGACGGTCGGCGTTCCGCTGGACCTGCCGCAATCCAAGGCCTCGCCGCTCAATTCCGACGTGAAGCCGATCACCCTGTCGATCCGCCAGAACGGCCAGATCTTCCTCGGCGAGGACGAACTCACCGACGACACGATCGTGCCGAAGCTGATGGAAACCGCCAAGACCGGGACCGAGGAGCGTGTCTTCGTGCGCGGCGACAAGCGGGTCGATTACGGCCGGGTGGCGCAGGTGATGGCGATCGTGACCGGCGGTGGCTTCAAGAAGGTCGCCCTCGTGACCGAGCCTGAGCATCAGTAGGGCCTGGATCGTGGAGTTCCGCTTCGACCGCAAGGAACCGGGTGTCTGGATCTCCGCCGGCACCCATGTCGCGCTGCTCGGGCTCGCCCTGTTCAGCGTCGCCGCCCCGGCCCTGCCGGAGGCGCAGGAGGGCGTGCCCGTCGAGGTGATCACCGAGAACCAGTTCTCCGAGATCACCAAGGGTGAGCGGCAGGCCGACAAGCCGATGCCGAACGCGACCTCCCGCGCCGACCGCAAGGCCGAGAAGGTCGAGGATCGCGAACCCGAGAACGCCAAGACCGACGCGCCGACCGCGCCCACGCGCACGGCCCAGATGAAGCTCGCCAACGCGGAGGAGATGCCGCTGCGCAGCGAGCCGGACCCGCAGGAGGTGGCTCAGGCCGCCAAGGCGGCCCAGGAAAAGCGGGACGCCGAGAAGGCGGCCGCCGAGAAAGCCGCGGAAAAGGCAGCCGAGAAAGCCGCCAAGGCTGCGGCCGAGAAAGCGTCGGCCGAGAAGGCTGCAGCCGCCAAGGCAGAGGCAAAGGCCGAAGCGAAAGCCAAGGCGGAAGCCGCCGAGAAGGCCGAGGCCGAGAAGCGCGAGCAGCTTGAGAAGCTGATCGAGAAGCAGGAGGCGGAGGCCGAATTGGCCGCCCAGAAGGCCGCTGCCGCGAAGGCAAAGGCCGAGGCTGCCGCCAAGGCCGAGGCCGCGAAGGAAGCCGCCAAGAAGGCTGCGGACGCCAAGGCGAAGGCCGAGGCGGAAGCCGAGCGCCAGAAGGACCTCGCCGAGGCGAAGGCTGAGGCCGAGCGCGAGAAGGCCGAGGCCGCCGCAAAAGCCAAGGCGGAGGCTGCGAAGGCCGAAGCTGCAGCCAAGGCGGATGCCGCCGCCAAAGCGAAGGCCAAGGCGATGGCGGACGCGAAGGCCAAGGCCGACGGGGAGGCCAAGGCGCGCAAGCAGGCCGAACTCGCCAACAAGTTCAATGCGGGCGACATCCGCTCGATGCTGGCCTCGAAGGCACCGTCGCAATCGACCGGCGCCACCGGCCAGACGGTGCAGAAGGTGGCCGCGCTCGGCGCCGCGACCGGCAATGCCCAGCGCCTGTCGCCGTCGCTGCGGGACGCCCTGGTCGGCCTGCTCCAGCAGCAGATCGAGCGCTGCTACTCGGCGCCCCCCGGCGCAGCCCAGGGGGTGGTCCTGCCGGTGCTCGACATCCGCCTGAACCCGAACGGCTCGCTCAGCACCGAGCCGCGGATCATGCGCGGCGGATCGAGTTCGGTGGATCAGTCGATCGCGCAGGCCGCGCTCCGGGCGGTCCGCCGCTGCGCGCCGTACAACATTCCGGCCACCTACGCGCCGTATTACAACGACTGGAAGGCCATCAACGCGGAGTTCGAATTCACGGCGACGTGAGGCCCTCCAGCCCTTCTTCCGCCCTGATCCGGCCGCCTCGTCAGATCGTCACTCGGATCCGACCCATCATGCATCACCTGCCCTCCGTCGGGCGCCTCCCGACGTCCTTCGCCGCGCGCCTGATCGCGGTCTTCGCGTTGCTGACGGCCTTCCTGGCCGGGCCCGCCCAGGCGCAGCTGCAACTGCGCATCGGCGGCGGCAACTTCCAGCCGATGCCGATCGCCATCGCGGATTTCGGCGGCGATCCGAGCCTCGCCGGCCTCGTCTCCGGCGTGGTCACCAACAACCTGCGCCGCTCAGGGTATTTCACGCCGCTCGAGCATGCGCGCTTTCCCGAGCAGCCGAACTTCGACGCCGCTCCGAACTTCGAGAAGTGGCGCGCCACCGGCGTCCAGGGGCTCGTGACCGGTCGCGTCGTCCGCGATGCCGGCCGGGTCAAGGTCGAGTTCCGGCTCTGGGACGTGACCTCCGGCCAGCAGATGACCGGCCAGCAATACGGGACCGACGCCGCCAATGTCCGGCGCACCGGCCACCTGATCTCGGACGCGGTCTACACCAAGATCACCGGCCTCGGACCCTGGTTCGACAGCCGCATCGCCTTCGTGGACGAGACCGGCCCCAAGGAGAACCGCCGCAAGCGCCTGATGGTGATGGATCAGGACGGCGCCAACGTCCGGGCGATCACCAGCGGCGAGATGTCGGTGGTGGCGCCGCGCTACTCGCCGGCCACCCAGGACATCGCCTTCATGGCCCAGGCCAGCGGCCACCAGCCGCGGGTGCAGATGATCAACCTGGAGACGGGTTCACGGCAGGCGCTCGGCAGTGTCGACTCGATGAGTGCGAGCCCGCGCTTCTCGCCGGACGGCCGCAAGATCGTCATGAGCGTCCAGCAGGGCGGCAACGCCGACATCGTCACCATGGACCTCGCTTCGAAGGCCCAGCGCTCGATCACGAACGGCATGGCGATCGACACCTCGCCGACCTACTCGCCGGACGGCGCGCAGATCGCCTTCGAATCGGATCGTGGCGGCTCTCAGCAGGTCTACGTGATGGGCGCGGACGGCTCGAACCCGCACCGAATCACCTTCGGTTCGGGCTCGGCCTCGCAGCCGGCCTTCTCGCCGCGTGGCGACCTGATCGCCTACACGCGCCAGCGCAACGGCGGATTCGCGATCTGCGTGTCGAAGCCGGACGGCACCGGCGAGCGCGTCCTCACCGAAGGCTTCCACAACGAGGGTCCGACCTTCGCGCCGAACGGCCAGTACGTGCTGTTCTTCCGCGATCCCGGCGGCCAGGGCGGCGGCAAGCTGTTCATGGTCGACATCACCGGCAAGGTCGAGCAGCCGGTCCCGACGCCGGCCTACGCGTCGGATCCGACGTGGTCGCCGCTGCTCGGCGGGCGCTGAGCAGGACCGAGCGGGAGCCCGGCTGCCAGTCGGGCTCCGGCCGCGAGCCGCGGATCACGATGGGTGTTCGGACGGCGGCTTGCGACAGCGTTTCGGACCGCAGGGCACACCCTCAAGAGACTGATCCGCAAAGAATTATCACTTTTGCGTGCCGAATGGTGCTGTCGAGGGATCATCGCTTTTATCCCTGCACCGTAAGCCGGTCCCGATTCCGGAGCGCCGGGAACAGCCTGCCCCACAGCAGCGCGACGCCGACCGTTGCCGCGCCGCCCGCCACCACCGCCGGGACCGCCCCGATCGCGGCGGCCAGCACCCCGGATTCGAACTCGCCGAGCTCGTTCGAGGCGCCGATGAACACCGTGTTCACCGCCGAGACCCGGCCGCGCATGGCGTCCGGTGTCTCACCCTGCACGAAGGTCTGGCGGACATAGACCGAGATCATGTCGGCGGCGCCGGTGACGAACAGGCAGGCCATCGACAGGGGGAGCGAGGTCGAGAGGCCGAACACCACCGTGGCGGCACCGAACACGGCCGCCGCCCGGAGCATGCGCAGGCCCGCATGGCGCCGGAGGGGATAGTTCGCCAGCAGCACCGCCATCGTGACGGCCCCGAAGGCCGGCATGCTGCGCAGCGCCCCGAGCCCGAGGGGGCCGACATGCAGCACCTCCCCGGCATAGATCGGCAGCAGCGCCGTGGCGCCGCCGAGGAGGACGGTGAACAGGTCGAGGCTGATCGCGCCGAGCACCACCGGCTGCGAGCGGATATAGGCGATCCCGGCCGAGAGGGCCGCCCAGGTGATCGGCGGTCTTTCGCCGACGGACGCCGGCCGAAAACGGATCAGCGCGGTGAGGACGCTCGCCAGTGCAAAACTTGCCCCCGCTCCGCCGAACACGACCGCCGGCCCCAGCGCGTAGAGGAAGCCGCCGAGCGCCGGCCCCATCACCGAGGCGCTCTGCCAGAGGGAGGCGTTCCACGCGATGGCCGAGCTGAACTGCGTTGCCGGAACCAGGGTCGGCAGCAAGGCCTGGAGGGCCGGGTTGGCGAAGGCCCGGGCGGTGCCGACCAGAATCACCAGGGCGTAGATCGGCCAGATTACGTGGACGCCCGACAGGGCGCAGGCCAGGAGACCGAAGCTCGCCACGCTCTGGAGCGCGAAGGCCCCGGCGCCGACGAGGCGGCGGTCATAGGCATCCGCGACATGGCCGGTGATCAACGCGCAAACGATCGCCGGTAGAAAGCCCGCGAGGCCGACGAGGCCCAGCGCAAGGGGGGAATGGGTCAGGTCGTAGACGAACCAGCCGATTGCCACCGCCTGCATCTGGTAGGCGAGGCCCGTCAGGAAGCGCGCCGCCCCGAACAGGCGGAAATCGCCGATGCCGAAGACGGCCCAGCCGGAGCGATCCTGTTTGGACATATCCCCTGCTGCGTGGCACCGGCTGAAGAATCAAGCCCAACGGTCGCGGCGGCATCGGCTTTTGCGCCTGCCGTACCGCCTAATGCAGCGCCAGCCCGGGCTTTCGCGGCGGCGTGGCCGAGGGCAGGACATCCAGGATCGGCTCGCGGCGAGACCGGGCGGCCGGATCCAGCGGAAAGGTGCAGGTCACGCAGGTGCCGGCTCCAGTCGCTGTCTCCAGATGGACGCGGCCCCCATGTAGCTCCACGAAGGAGCGGACGATCGACAGGCCGAGCCCGACCCCCCGATGCCGCGTGCCGAGGGTATGGCTCTCGAACCGGTTGAAGACCGAGTCGGCGATCTCCTGGGGCATGCCGCGCCCGTAATCCCGTACGCTCAACAGCAGTTCCTGGCCGCTGCGGCGGGCATGAACCTCCACGCGTTGCCCGGCCTCCGAGAAGCCGACCGCGTTGGAGAGCAAGTTGAACAGGATCTGGCGGACGCGTTTCCCGTCGGCATGCACGCTGCCGATATCCTCGGGCACGTCGAGGGAGAGGGTGATGCGCGATTCGGCGAGCCGGTCCTCGATGCCGCGCACGGCCGCCTCGATGGTGGCCTGGACGTCCACGTCCTCGCGCTGAAGCTCCAGCGAGCCTGCATCGATCGAGGCGAGATCGAGAATATCGTTGATGATGACGAGGAGCGCGGCGGAGGAGCGCATGATGTGGTCGGCGTATTCGCGCTGCCGCTCATTGAGGGCGCCGACCGTCTCGTCGCCCAGGAGCTGCGTGAAGCCGATGATGTTGGTGAGCGGCGAGCGCAGCTCGTAGGAGACGTGGTGCACGAAGGTGTCGCGCAGCTGGGCGGCCTTCTCCAGGGCGTCGTTCTTCTCGGTGAGCGCCCGCTCGACGTTCACGCTGGCGGTGACGTCGATCAGGGTCAGGAGCGTCGCACCCTCCGGCAGCGGCTGGGCAGCGCAATCCAGCACGGAGCCGTCGGCCACTTCCAGGCGGCAGGCCCTGGCAGTCCGCGATTCGAGGCCGACCACCGCATCGCGGATGTCGAGCCACGGCTCCTCGGCGGGCGCCAGTTCCCGGCAGGCCGCAATGACGGCATCGACGTGCGGGCGCTCCTCGACCATCGCGGGGTCGAGCTGCCACACGGTCAGGAACGCGCGGTTGGCGAGCGTCAACCGGCCGTCGGCCCCGAACACCGCGACCGGCTCGGCCAATGTGTCGAGGGTTTCGGCCTGCAGGCGGCGCAGGGCGTTGTACCGCGATTCAGCGTTCAGATGGTCGGAGACGTCGTCGAACAGGTAGGTCAGGCCGCCCTGCGGGTTCGGATCCGCCACGACGCGGAGCGTCCGCCCGTCCGGTAGGTACCACCACGACTGGTTCGCCTCGGCGGCGCGGTAGGCGGCGAGCACGCCCTGCTTCCAGCCCCGGAAATCGGCATGCTCCTCAAGCTTCCGCTTCGCGCGCAGATGATCGAGGATCTCGCCGTCGGACGGCCGGCCGTCCAGGAACGCCTGGTCGAGGTCCCAGAGCTGACGGTAGGCGGCGTTGTGGAAGATCAGCCGCTGCGACACATCGAACATCGCCACCGCGGTCGGCAACTGGTCGAGGGTGCGGACATTGGCATTCATCTGCCGCTGCAGGTCGGCGCGGACGCTCTCCAGTTCCGACACGTCGATGGCGATGCCGACGCGTCCGGTATCGAGGCTGGTCTCGAACACGTCGAGCATGCGCCGGTTGCCGCCCACGATGGCCGAGAGCCGCGGCAGGCTCCGGGTCAGGCCGGCGGCGCGGGCCGCCTCCTCGCGGGCGATGGTCTCCCGGGCCGGCCGGTCGAACAGCTCCAGACCGGCATCGAGGGCGGCCTCGCGGCTCTCCGCCTCGACGGCGTTGACGTAGGCGGCGTTGACCCAGCTCAGGCTGCCCTCGCGGGTCCGCCGCCACACGGGCTGCGGGATCGCGTCGAGCAGCCCGGACAGCGTCGAGAGGCCCCGGCGGGTTTCGTCCAGGGTGGCCCGCAGGTCCGCGATCTCGCTGCGTTCCTGGCTGGTCTCGCGCAGGCGTAGGAGCGCCCGGCCGGCCACCGCCTGCCCGTGCGCCTCGATGCTGCGGCCGGTCTGCGTCCGCAGGCTCAGCGTGAAGCCCGTGCCACGCGCCCGCAAGGCTTCGACGGAGGCCTCGACCGCATTCGCGTCCGCGGCGACGAGCCAGGTGCCGAAGGCCAAGACGCGCCGGGCATAGCCTGAGGTGGGACGCTCGCCGTTGATCGCAAGGCCGACATCGCCTTCCACCACCGGTTCGCTGCGCCGGTCCCAGGTGACGATGATCTGGCGCTCGGCGTTGAGCAGCATCTCGGCGCGGTCATGGGCACCGCGCAGGACGTCGAGGGCCGCGGCCAGTTCGCGCTCGCGCCGGGTCCAGCGGTTGCGCTCATAGAGGTGCAGCAGGGACAGGATGACCGCGAAGGCGACCAGGCCGCCGAAGATCGCCAGCGCGGCGACGCTGTGGATCTCGCGCGCGGAATGGGCCGCGGGCGCATCGACGAGCTCGGCCAGAGCCGCGCTCGCCGTGGTGAGAGCGAGCGCACCCACGCCGATTCGAATGTGGGTCGCCCGACCGACACCCATGGTTTGCCCCGCCCCCGCCGTCGACGGCGATGCGAGCGGCGCGCGCCATCGCGCGGCGCCAAACGCACCGTCCCCGCGGCGGTTCTCCCGAACCGGCGCGGCCCCATCGATCAAAGATTCGACGGCACTCTACCGTGCGTAGGAATCCACCCGGAAGGGGAACGAAGCGTGGCTTTTGACCGACGCGCATAATCAGTCGTTAACGACACACAGAAGACACAGTCCGAGCCCGCATACACAGCTTGACAAACAAGAAGGCCCGACGCAGTGCGCCGGGCCTCCAGGAATCGCCATGAATGGGCTCCAAACGTGGCCCGACCACCGGATATGCAACCGGTGGTCGGGCGCGTCCGCGCGCCCTTCGGAGCCTCAGTAGCGGTAGTGCTCGGGCTTGAACGGGCCGGTCTCGGAGACGCCGATATAGGCCGCCTGATCGGGGCGGAGCTTCGAGAGCTTCACGCCGATCTTCTCCAGATGCAGGGCCGCGACCTTCTCGTCGAGGGTCTTGGGCAGGGTGTAGACCTGCTTCTGATACTTACCCGGGTTGGACCACAGCTCGATCTGGGCCAGCGTCTGGTTGGTGAACGAGGCCGACATCACGAAGGACGGGTGTCCGGTCGCGTTGCCGAGGTTCACCAGCCGCCCCTCCGACAGGAGGATGATGCGGTGCCCGTCCGCGAAGGTGATCTCGTCCACCTGCGGCTTGATGTTGGACCACTTGAGGTTTTTCAGGCCGACGACCTGAATCTCGTTGTCGAAGTGGCCGATGTTGCAGACGATCGCCCGGTCCTTCATCGCCCGCATGTGGTCGAGGGTGATGATGTCCTTGTTGCCCGTGGCGGTGACGAAGATGTCGGCGCGCGGGGCCGCATCCTCCATGGTCACGACCTCGTAGCCCTCCATGGCAGCCTGAAGCGCGCAGATCGGGTCGATCTCCGACACGAGCACGCGGCAGCCGGCGTTGCGCAGGGACGCGGCCGAGCCCTTGCCGACGTCACCGAAGCCGGCGACCATGGCGACCTTGCCGGCCATCATGACGTCGGTGCCGCGGCGGATACCGTCGACCAGTGATTCCTTACAGCCGTAGAGGTTGTCGAACTTCGACTTGGTGACAGAGTCGTTCACGTTGATCGCCGGGAAGAGCAGCTTGCCCTCCTTGGCCAGCACGTAGAGGCGGTGGACGCCCGTGGTGGTCTCCTCGGAGACACCCTTGATGCTGTCAGCGAGGCCAGCGAACCAGCCCTTCGGCTTCTCGGCGAGCTTCTTCTTGAGCAGCGCGAAGAAAACCTCTTCCTCCTCGCTCTCCGGCTTATCGAGGAAGGCAGTGTCGCCGTTCTCGGCACGCAGGCCAAGGTGGACGAACATGGTGGCGTCGCCGCCATCGTCCAGGATCATGTTCGGCGTGCCGCCGCCATGCCAATCGAACAGGCGCGAGGTGTAATCCCAGTACTCCTCCAGGGTCTCGCCCTTCACGGCGAAGACCGGGACGCCGGCGGCCGCGATGGCGGCGGCGGCGTGGTCCTGGGTCGAGTAGATGTTGCAGGAGACCCAGCGGATGTCGGCGCCGAGCGCCTTGAGGGTCTCGATCAGCACGGCGGTCTGGATGGTCATGTGGAGCGAGCCGGCGATCTTGGCGCCCTTCAGGGGCTGCGCAGCGCCGTACTCCTCGCGGACCGCCATCAGGCCCGGCATCTCCGTCTCGGCGATCGAGATCTCCTTGCGGCCGTAATCAGCCAGCCCGATGTCCTTGACGATGTAATCCTTGGCCATGTGTCGACCGCTCCGTGTTCGCGTGGGGTTCGGCGCGAGCCTCTACCACCTCGCGAGCCACGAAGCAATCAAGACATAAACATGTCTTTATACGTTCTCGAGCGCGCTCCCCCGAAGTAGACACCGGTTCGGCGCAAGCGAGCGCGTCACGATACGGCGTCAGAGCCGGGACGGCCGCTAGGCTGCCCCGGCAGGTCCACGAGGCGCTTCGTTAGCGGGTCGGGCGAGCCAGCCAGCCAACGGCGAACGCGACGGCGGCCACGAGGGCGAGGGTCGTTCCGCGATTCTCGTCCGCGCGTGCCGCGATGCTGCGGCTGTGGTGAACGGCGCGGTCCCGGTAGTGCTGCCCGCGCTCGAAGGCCTCGTCGGCGAGGTCCCGGCCGCGCGCGCTGACGTCGCGGAACCGAGTCCGGCCCTCCTCGACGAGATGCTCACCGCCGTCGCGCAGGTCCCGCACGGCGTTCCGGGCTTCGCCATAGGCGTATTGGGCGGCGCCGGCGGCTTGGTCGTAAGCGCCCTCGAACTGGCGTCCCGGATTGCCGCTGACCGCGCCGGCAGCCGTCTTGGCCCGGCCACCGAGGTGGCGGAGACCGCCTTCGAGATGATCCCTGTTCATCGTGTCCCTCCGATCCGGCATGCGCCGGGATGGCGCACCGCCTGCGTCGGGGCGGAACGGGGCGGGAGCGTTGCGGTTCCGTTCGGAACGCGGATCGAATCACACGTTTCGGTGCGTCCTGCCCCTCCAAAGCCGCGTCTCACGCGGCCGCAGATCCCTCAGATTTCGATTTCAGTCCCGACTTCCACCACCTGCCGGGTCGGGACTCCGAAGAAGGCGCCGGTGCGCTCCGCGTTGCGCTGCATGAAGGCGAAGAGGTTCTCCCGCCAGGGTGCCATGCCGCGATCGTCACTCTTGGCGATGATCGTCTCGTGGCCAACGAAGATGGTCATGTCATCGAGCACGTGCGGCGGCAGGTGGCGCGATTCGACCGCACAGGCCAGACCCTCGGGGATCGAGGCCTCCTCCATGAAGCCGTAGCGCAGAATCACCCGGTAGAAGTCCGGCGCCAGGATCGTCACGTGGGCGCGCTGCTCCCGCTCGACGGTCGGGGTCTCCTCGTAGAGCGCCGTGATGATCAGGATGCGCTCCATCAGGGCGTGGTTGCGCTCCACGAACCGGGACAGGTGCAGCGGGATCCCGTGCTCGGCCGCCGACAAGAAGGCCGCGGTGCCCGGCAGGCGCAGCAGCTCGCGGTGTTGGAGGCCGGAGAGGAAGATATCCTCCGGCAGGCGCAGGAGGACGCGCGCTTCCTCGACAAGCTCGTTGCCTTTCTTCCAGGTCAGCATCATCAGCGCGACGAAGCCGGCGAGCACCAGGGGAAACCAGCCGCCCTCCAGGATCTTCACGCTGTTGGCGGCGAAGAACACGAGGTCGATGGCCAGGAAGAAGCCGTTCACCGCGAAGACCAGGATCGGGTTGTAGCCCCAGCGAAGCGCGATCAACGCGGCGAGCAGCGTGGTGATGCCCATCAGCATCGAGACCGCGATGCCGTAGGCGCCGGCCAGCGCGTCGGAGGAGCCGAACATCACCACCGCCACGAGGGTGGCCACGGCGAGCAGCCAGTTCACCACCGGGACGTAGATCTGGCCGCGCTCGTCCCGGGCCGTCTGGACGATGCGCATCGCCGGGAGGAAGCCGAGCTGCACCGATTGCTGGGTCAGCGAAAACACCCCCGAGATGATCGCCTGCGAGGCGATGACCGTCGCCATGGTGGCAAGTGCCACCAGCGGATAGTGCGCCCAGTCCGGACACAGGCGGAAGAACGGGTTCTCGATTGCGCTCGGATCGGCGATCAGCAGCGCCCCCTGCCCGAAATAGTTGAGCACCAGCGCCGGCAGGACCAGGGCGAACCAAGCCAGACGGATCGGCAGGGCGCCGAAATGGCCGAGATCGGCATACATCGCCTCGCCGCCCGTCACCGCCAGGAACGCCGCGCCCAGCATGGCGAAGCTGACGGCAAAACCGGCATGGAACATGAAGTCGAGCGCCCGGAGCGGATCGGCGGCGGCGAGGATCTCGGGATTGTGCAGGATCCCGACGATCCCGAGCAGACCCAGAATGAGGAACCACGCGAACATGACCGGGCCGAACACCCGGCCGATGGCGGCCACGCCCTTGTA